>NZ_JAGHKE010000069.1:0-22693 GCF_017889395.1 Allofournierella sp.
CAGGCATCGAGCTGGTGGGCACCGAGGTGAAAAGTCTCCGCATGGGCCAGGTGAACATGAAGGACTCCTGGGTGGATGTGGAGAATGGGCAGCTGATCGTGTACGGAATGCATATCAGCCCCTACGAAAAAGGCAATATCTTCAATCGGGACCCGTTGCGGCCCCGGCGGCTGCTGGCTCATAAAAATGAGATCCGCAAGCTGGCGCAGGAGATCAAATTGCAGGGCTATACTCTGATTCCGCTTTCGCTTTATTTCAAGCATGGCAGGGTAAAGCTGGAGCTTGGCCTGTGCAAGGGCAAAAAGCTGTACGACAAGCGGGCTACCGCGGCCCAGCGCGCCGCCCAGCGGGACATTGACCGGGCCATGAAAACACAGCGGCGGTAAGGCCGCATTCAAAAAGCGCAACATTCGCTTTCCGGGCGGAATTTCCGCCCTTTTATGGGGATGTAAAGGTTTCGACGGGGAGAGGAAAGCGCGAGCAGCGGGTAGTGGATGGGGGCCACACTTTAAACGCCTCCGAAAAAATAGCTAACAACAATAAATTAGCTGTCGCTGCCTAATTATAGGCGGCTGTCCTGCCTGTCTTAGTACCGAACAGGGCCAGGGCATCGATTAGGTACTGAACGTGAGCAGCCTTAAGCTTTGCGGGCGGCCATGAACTCATGAAGCTACCAATGTGTCGGCCTGTTTGCCGGCCTGGCACAAAGGAAATGTTGTAGACAAACTGCACCCGGAGATACTCTCGTGGACTTCTTTTCGGACGCGGGTTCGATTCCCGCCATCTCCACCACAAGGGTACTACACGAACACCTATTATTTTCGCGGCGGCTTCGCCGTGACGGTGTGGTTGTAGTACCGACAACAGAAAGAGCGGTCAAGGTTTTTAGCCTTGGCCGCTCTTTCTGTTAAACATAGTTGTTGCTGTATGGAAGTGATTGCATATATGTTTCTATCGCAGAATAATTAACATCTCCGTTTTCGGTGATGGGGAGTGATAGTTCTAAGTCTTTGAGTGTTTTATCCGCTTGCCTTCCATAATTGAAACGGTATCTATTGGCTTTAATGAGTGTACACATATACAATTTTGAAAGCGTCGACATAAGATTCTTGGGCGTGAGAACAGCAATTTGATGTGCAACATAGCATTCTGCTTCTTGGAGTGCCGGTTCTAACACGGATCCCTTTAGTGGAACTGTAATACATCCAGCAGGATATATTTTCACTCCGCCTATTTTCTCTACTGTACCGACGACACCATTATCCGTAGCTTTCGAACTGACGAAATTTATACCACCTTTTTGAGGCGTTGTATTCGAGTACACTAAAGATTTAGGGTATTCAATATTAAATAACTGACAAATCCTAAACTGCCCATGAGGAACTGAATTAATATCGAATTCGCACTGTGAGTAACTTTTTTTGATGTGTGAATAATCTGGTATGGTAGCGGATGAAACCCATTCTGGGATTTCTTCACGCGTTGGTACTTCGAGATATTTTAGGGTTCTATTTGCTTCTCGACCGAAGGCACTATACCGAAAACGATTAGCAGAAATGCACATACAATAGAACAACTTTTCTTGAATAGACATTTCAACTAAAGGCCTTAAAACGGCGACATTTTGTGCAGTATAAAACTCGGTGGGCTGAACGAAGGATGACAAAACATATGTGCCACCTAGTGATACAGTAATCAACCCACTTTCAAATGGTGAAACATTACCGATTTTCTCTACGTATCCAACAACACCATTGTTTCTGGATGATCTTGAAACGAAAGCAACTCCGTTTTGGGTTGTTGCCATTTTGCCAAAATCGAGCTTGTTACCTGATGTGACTTGGAACAAATCTTTAATCTGCATCGTCTTCATTGTTTTCTGTCACCTCATCTCCACCGATGGCACCGACTACTTTAAACACGGCATATCGTTTCATAATATCAACAAAATCATCTTTTGAAAGCTTTTGATAATCTGTTTGCATATATGCTTCTGCACACCATTCATCTGCTGGTTGTACACTTTTTTTGACACTGAATCCTATAACCTCATCGCAATTGATATATGAATCCAAAAATGTAGATTTCAAATAGTTCCATTTGGAGTAAAAATCAATTCTTCCCTTATTTTTCCGTTTGACAAAGCCATCGTCTTTTAAATATCCAAACCAAGTTTTTTTATCACCATTTGGACGAGAAGCATCAAAAACCATTATACATGTCACCACACCAACGGGATAAAACAAATCATTTGGCATAGAGATAACGGCCCGTAATGTAAACTTGTCGAGTAAGCGCTTTCGTACCGCAACAGTAGCAGCATCATCTTTTAACCCACAACTCATTTGGACGATTGCTGCCACACGGCCGTTTTGGGAAGCGACTGCTTCCAACGCTTTTTCGATGAACTCCAACTGAACGTCAGTTCCTTGGTCATACGGAGGATTGAGGAATGCCACAGTTGGTTTAAGTTTTTTGATACGCTTAATCGTTTCGGAATCAAAACAATCTCCCCGATCTATGTTGGATTTGCCATCACCCCGCAACATCATATTAGAGCAGGCGAAAGTAAACATGTCCGGCCTTACTTCTACGCCAAGTAATTGATTTTTCCGGATGTTTTCTTTTCTCTCGTCATCATTGCCAGCCAACTGTAACATCCGCTTCATTGCAGCAATGAGGAAACCTCCAGTGCCACAACATGGGTCGTATACAATATCATCGACTTTAAGTTCTACGAGATCACAGAATAAGTCTGTGACATGGGAGGGGGTTAAAACAAGTCCTTGTTTTTGTTTACTGGCCGCATATCTCACAAACTCGGTGTAAAAACGTCCCAGCACATCGTAACCGCTTTCCTCCAACTTGGTCAACGGGAATACTTGTTTTTCAAGATACTGAATGGTTTCTTTGAAAAATGCGACAGTGAGAATAGGCTTCTTTTTCTTCTTGATTTGAATGTCCTTGACAAGAGGTTCATCCAGTATTTTGCTGTAGACGCCCATCATATCTTCAAGTTTTCGAACTTTTGCTTTTGATAGGACTCGACGAATAGCAGGGATTAATACGTCCTCGGCCAAATCTTTGGAGGACGCAGCCTCCTTATAGGATGCACAGAAAATATTGTCTTGCAAAGCAAGAAGTATACCGCTCACAAGTGTATTTCTCATGCTTTCCGAAATTGAACAGCTATGAAAATCGTCATTCAGTTTAACAGCCTTTTCAACAATATTGACGTCTTTTAAATTGTAGTTTAACTGCTCGTTTCGGAATGTCTTGACATAGTCATAGATACCCAACAACTTTTTGTCGGGCAACTCAGTTGCGGCCTCATCTCCCTTCTTGTGAAGAAAATTGCTGACGACAATGGTTTCAGAACTTTCGCCACTGACCGCAATGGCAACGACATTGAACTCGACAGATAGGAACTTGGCATAATGCAAAACACCATCGACCGCAAAGTCTTTTGCCCGATCATGGTTCGCACTTTCGTGCTTGTCAGTCTTTGCCTTGCACTCAATTACAATCAAGTAATCGGAACTTTGTGTTGGAAAGGTTATAATAAACTCTGGTTTGCCTGGCCTGTCCTTGCCGCTTTTTGATGCAGTAGCCAAGCACTCTGCGATACGCATATTTGTCGATTTCTGTTCCTCAAACTTTACGGAGGAAAACAGAGGATCGGATTTAAAATGATCTCTGACAATATTTTCCGTCAATCTTTCGTTAGCCATTTTTATTTCCTCCAATAAGTTTCTCTATTTTTCCCATCTGGGCAATTACTGCGTCTCCGGTTTTGGTAACGCGGTAACTGCCCTTTTTCTTTTGCTCTACGCACCCTACCGACTGCAAGGCCTGCAACCACTTGTTTACCGTCGCCGGGCTACTGCCATATTCGGCAGCGATCTCTTCTTGCGAAAAGTTGATAGTCGTGCCGCGAGAGGTTTTCTGTTCCTGACTTTTCAACCAGTTCAGAAAGTGGTACTCTTTTGAGCCGAACAACTGTATGGACTTGTCAGTCACAGCGACATCACCTCATTCCTATAATTTTTTATAGGATTTTAATGGTTTAATATAGTATATTATACTATAAAAAGTTATAGTGTCAAGAGCACAAAAAGAGGGAGCAGCGTCAGCTGTTCCCTCTCTCATTTTCACTCTTCACTCACACCGCCTGCCCGGGGCATTTGCTTCGGGTGGGCGTTTTTTTGTGAAAACGCTTTGGATGATTACGCCGGGAAATCAGGGCCTGGACCTGAGTATATTTGAGGAAAGGTACGAACTCTCAAATAAGTCCCAAAAATAGGTGTTCTTCCTATTTATCTGGCAGGAAAAAACAGCAAAACGTAGAAAAAATACGGTATTTTACACAGAGATTACATAAATCTGATGACGAATGTGTTCAAATTGTGATAATCTTATAGAAGATTTACGGCTGCATTTTCTTGCAGGAATTCACCGCACAACGGAAAGGAAGATGAAGATGGACAAATTGCTGCAGCGAGTTGTTTCGTTGCTGCTTACCGTTGCCATGCTGTTCTCGTTTGTTCCGGGAACAGTATTCGCAGAATCGGGAGCAGAATCGGAAATTCATAAGCTGACCAGTGCCGACGAGCTGGTTACCGGTCAGTATGTGTTGCTTTGCGAAAACGGGCAAGCAGTGGGTGTGCTCGACGGTACATGGCTGACTGCGGCCGGGACGGATGAGACAGCAATTCTGTCTGGTCCGGATGCAGCACTGGTCTGGACGTTGGATGTGAATTCCGACGGCGTTTCTCTGACTGATTCCAACGGAGTAACCGTTGCACCCAAGGGCGGCAACACCAATGGAATCCAAGCCGGAGATTACCGCTGGGCGGTCACCTTTGAAAATGGCGCGTTCCAGTTTTCCGGCGTGGGGGAGGACATCACCCGTCTGGCATCCAACACCGGTTCAGACAATAAATTCCGCGCTTACAAAAATGATACGATCAATGGAAATCCCAACGGATACCCCAGCAACTTCACCCTGTATCAGGTACCGGCAGGTTCTGTAACGCCTGAACCCGATCCGGAAACGCCTGTTTCCATCACCATTGCAGAAGCACTGGCGGCAGCAAGCGGCACCGCTGATCTGCGGGTGACCGGTGTGGTCACTCTGGTGGACGGGCAGAATATCTATCTGCAGGATACCACCGGGGCGATCTGCGCCCGCGGCACGGCTGACGGCATTGCTCTGGGCGATACCGTTACCGCCACCGGAACCAGAGGGGACTACAACGGCCTGCCCCAGCTGAACAACGCGACCTTTGAAAAGGGCGAAGGCATGACGCTGGAGGCAAAGACCACCACCATTGATGCGCTGACCACGGCCGACATCTGCAGCTATGTGAAGCTGGAGCATCTGACTGTGACCGAGGTGTACGATAACAACGGCGTATACGCTCAGCCGAACATCACCGTGACCGACGGCACCAACACCATCCAGATCTACAAAGCGGTGGTGGACAAGCAGCAGGATGGCAGCTGGGCTGTTGCGGTGGACGATACCATCACCGTGAGCGCAGCGGTGAGCGTTCATAATACGACTCTGCAGCTGCGCAACACCAATGGCAATGAAATCGTGAAGGAAAGCGGCCAGCCGGTGGAGCCTCAGGGCCCCATTGCGGATGGCGACCGGGTGGTTATCTACAACCCCGCTTACAATAAGGCGCTTTCTGCTACCTACAACGGCTTTTACAACAACGGCACCGATGTGACCCTGAGCGATGGCCAGCTGACCGGCTTCTCGGAGGCGGACGTGTGGACCGTAAAGGACAACGGCGACGGCAGCTTCTCCTTCGCCTACAACGGCCAGAACATCGGTATGGGCGATTCCTTCTCCAGCATGCCCCTGGGCGAGAAAAATGACCGCTGGGTGCTGGAGGAGGCAAGCGACGGCCTGTATTACATCAAAAACACAGTGCGTAATTCCTATATGGAATGGTACGCCGACAAAAACAACTGGAGTTCTTACGGTAAAATCGGCGCAGGCAGCGAAGGACTGTTCGCACTGGCCTTCTACAAGGTAACCGGCGAAATTCCCGATCCCGAACCGGGACAGGGTGCGCTGGAGGATGGCGACCAGGTGGTGATCTACAACCTGTCCGCCAAAGGCGTGCTGGCCGGGCCGGACGGCAACGAGACCAGCCCCTCCATTCTGAGCGCGCCGGCCACCGAGGCGGAAACCATTACGGAGATCAGCAACGGCGCCCGCGTTTTCACCGTGGAGAAGAACGGCGACTATTACCGCTTCAAGACGGAATATGACGGCTACCTGTGCTCCAACGGCACCGGCAACAACGCCTTCTATTCCCAGCAGGCCAGCGAGGACGCGGACTGGACGCTGGCCGAGTACAACGGCGGCTATACCCTGGAAAGCCGCACCGCAAAATTCAACGGCAAATACTCCCAGTTCCTGGAGTATTTCAGCAGCAGCTACAAGACCTACAGCATGAATAAGGTGACCGATAAGGATATCTTCACCTTCCGGTTCTATCCGGTGGCGGCGAGTGTGTCGGTCACCAAGGGTGTGGTCAACATGCCCAAGGTGGATTTTGGTACCCCCACCGATGCAAATGTGGGCATGGATTACAGCCTGTTCTTTGCAGTGGATTCCGTGTTCGGCGTGCAGAGCATTCAGGCGAGCTATGAGGGCAAAACCCAGGAGCCCAAGCTGGATGAGGCGGGCTATTCCATCACCATTCCTGCCGCAGAGCTGACGGAAGAGAAGACCATCCAGGTGACCGTGTCCGGTACGGACAAGGAAGGCGTGGCCTTTGAGGGAACCGTTTCCATTCAGGTCAAGGACGAGCCGGTGATCACCGAGGTATTCCCGGCGGCGAACAGCCAGACCGGCGAGGAGCTTCGGCCCCAGATCGGCGTGAAGTTTGCCAACGCGGGCAAGAACCCCACCGTTACCATGACTGTGAACGGGGAAGAGGTATCCCCCAAGGTGGAAGCGGACCAGGCGGTCTACACCCCCGATGCAGACCTGGCCCAGGGCCGTACATCGGTGACGGTAAAGCTTGAAACCGAAACCGGAAAGACCGTGGAACGCAGCTGGAGCTTCACCGTGGGCGAAGCGGAATATCAGCTGTACTTCGGCCAGCTGCATTCTCACACCAATTATTCCGATGGTTCCGGCACCCTGCAGGATGCACTGAACTATGTGAAGAACCTGCACGACAATGAGCAGGTGGATTTTGTGGCCTTCACCGACCACTCCAACTACTTTGACAAGTCCGGCGAGGCCAACCCGGAAGGCGCTTTGTACGACATGAGCCTGGCCACGGAATACAGCCGGCAGCTGTGGGCGGAATACAAGAACACTGTGGCCGAGTTCAACGCCAGCCAGTCCGATGTGCTGGCGCTGGCGGGCTTTGAGATGACCTGGTCCGGTGGTCCCGGTCACATGAACACCTTCAATACCCCCGGTATTGTGTCCCGCAACAACACCACCCTGAACAACAAGACCGGCGACGCGGGCCTGCAGGCTTACTACAAGCTGCTGAGCCAGCCGGAGGGCGTGGATGCCATCAGCCAGTTCAACCATCCCGGCACCACCTTCGGCACCTTTGCGGACTTTGCCTATTACGATGCAGTCATCGACAGCCGCGTTTATCTGCTGGAGGTGGGCAACGGCGAAGGCGCCATCGGCTCCGGCGGCTACTTCCCCAGCTACCAGTACTACACCATGGCCCTGGACAAGGGCTGGCATGTGGCCCCCACCAACAACCAGGATAACCACAAGGGCAAATGGGGCAACGCCAACGATGCCCGCGATGTGATTCTGGCCGATGCCCTCACCGAGGAGAGCATCTACGAGGCTATCCGCGCCTACCGCGTGTATGCCTCGGAGGACAAGAACCTGGAAATCAGCTACGCTCTGAACGATCAGGTGATGGGCTCCATCATCGAAGAGGTTCCCGAGACCGTGGAGATCGACGTGAGCGTCTATGACCCGGACACCAGCGATTCCATCTCCAAGGTGGAAGTGGTGGTCAACTCCGGCACCGTGGCCCATTCCTGGACCCCGGCGGAGATCGCCTCCGGAACCATGGAATGCGCCATCCCGGCGGATTACAGCTACTATTTCATCCGTGTGACCCAGGGCGACGGCGATGTTGCCGTGACCGCGCCTGTCTGGGTGGGCGAAACCATGAAGCTGGGCGTTTCCTCCGTGGAATGCGGCACCGCGACCCCGGTTACCGGTGAAGCGCTGACCCTGACCACCAGCCTGTTCAACAGCGAGCTGAGCGCGGCCACCATCAAGTCGGTGACCTACAGCTGCGACGGGCAGGTTCTGGACACCCAGAAGGATCTGGGCACCCTGGATGCCTCCTCCACCAAGGAGGTAAAATGGGATTACACCCCCACCGTGGCCCGCGTTATGACCATCACCGTGGCCGTGGAGCTGGAGGTGGACGGCATTTCCTACACCTACACCAAGGACATTTCTCTGGATGTGCAGGATGCCTCCAAGCTGGTATACATCGGCATTGATGCTTCCCACTACAACGAATATGTGGCGGGCAACTATAAGGACTCCATGGGCAACTTCGGCGCGCTGGCGGCGGATTACTCGGTGCGTACCGTGCAGCTGAACACCAGCGAGCAGCTGCTGGAGGCCTGCGCCAACGAAGGCGGCAAGTACAAGGCGCTGATCCTGACCGCGCCCTCCCGCCGCGACGGCAATGCCCTGCGCGATCCCTATGCAACCTATTCGGACGAGGAAATCCAGGCCATTCAGAAATTCAACGCCGCGGGCGGTGTGGTGGTTCTGGCCGGCTGGTCCGACTACTACGAGAGCTACGCAGCATTCGACGCAGCCGACCATATGGCGGCTCAGCAGAACAAGGTGCTGGAGGCCCTGGGCTCCTCGCTGCGCATCGGTGACGATGCCACCAACGACGACACCCTGAACGGCGGCCAGACCCAGCGGCTGTACTTCTCCACCTACAATTGGGACAGCGTCCTGATGGATGGTGTGGAGTACGACGCAGAGCATCCCAACGACAACATGTATTCCCAGCTGTTCAGCCAGTATGGCGGCGCTTCCGTCTACGTGGTGGATGAGAACGGCAACCCCACCAGTGAGCTTCCCGCAACGGTATCGCCGGTGGTCTACGGCCACGCCACCACCTACTCCACGGACAGCGACAAGGACGGACTGGGCGGCGAGGCAATGCCCAAGTATCCGGTGGCAGAGGGCGATAACCGACTGATGGTTCTGGCCAGCGAGCAGCTGGAGGGCAAGGGCATGATTCTGGTATCTGGTGCGGCCTTTATGTCCAACTTTGAGGTCCAGGCCGAAGTGGAGGACAGCGCCTCGGAGAAGAACTACTCCAACTATAATATCTGTGCAAATCTGGTCAGCAGCCTGAACCCGGTGGAAATCAGCCCCATTGCGCAGGTACAGGCCGAGGAGCTGGAGGGCGTCAAGTTCACCATCGAGGGTGTGGTCACCTCCAATGCCTCCGGCTATGACAAGAACACCGCCTTCTTCGACTGCATCTACCTGCAGGACGACACCGCAGGCGTCAACGCCTTCCCGGTGGCGGGCAACTACAAGGTGGGCGATGTGGTCCGCATCACCGGCACCACCTCCTCCTACCAGGGAGAACGGCAGATCAACGTGATGCAGATCGAAAAGATCGGCGAGCAGAGCGCCCCCGCGCCCAAACAGATCATGGCCAGCCAGCTGAACGACGGTTCGGTCCTGGGCAGTCTGGTCACCCTGAAGGGTACCGTGGAATCCTTTGCCAAGGAGAACGGTCTGGTTCAGACCATCATGGTGAAGGATGCCGCCGGTAATCTGGGCCGCGTCTTCATCGACGGCTACATCGACACTGCGGAGGATGTGAAGGATCTGGAAGAAGGCTGCGAGATCACGGTCACCGGTCTTGCCTCCTACGACAACACCTTCAATGCACCGGAAGGTCCCTTCCCGCGCATTCGCGTGCGGGATCGCAGCGATGTGATCTGCATGGCGTCCCAGCAGCCGGAAACCAGCCCGAAGCCTGAGGAAACCCCGAAGCCGGGCACCGACCTGGCGCTGGATATCCAGCAGGGCATTGTGAACGTTCCGGAATCGCTGAAAAACACTGCCTTCAACACTGCGGAAAAGATCAAGAATGAGCTGTACCGCGTGGCGGCCACAGTACTGTCCGGCCTGAAGGCGGAAAACATGCTGGTATACGACATTACGCTGATGACCCGCAACGCTCTGGGGCAGTGGGTACCGGTGGACCCGGCCAACTTCCCCAAGGACGGTGTGGTGGTCGAGCTGCCCTATCCGGCAGGAACCAGCCGGGACACCCACGACTTTGTGGTGACCCACATGTTCACGGAAGAGCGGGATGGCCATAAGCCCGGCGATGTGGAGACCCTGCAGGTTTACGAGACCGAGACGGGCATCCGTTTTGTGGTCAAGAGCCTGTCGCCCATTGGCCTGAGCTGGAAGGTGACCGAAAAGACTGACGGTGGCCAGGGCAGCGGCGGCAGCAGCGGTGGCAGCACCAATGCCCCGGCAGCGACACCGGTTCCGGTTATCACCGGTGGTGCCCAGACCGGCGACGGCAATGTGATGCTGGTTGCAGGCGCGGTGGTCGTGCTGGCAGTGGCAGCCCTTGCTGTACTGGAGATCGGCCGCCGCACCCGGAATGTGCAGCACAACAAAACCAAATGAACCCGGATTGACCGGATAACGGCTCAACCGTAAAAAAACAGCCCGCGCAGGCGCGTTGAACGCGTCCTGCGCGGGCTGTTTTCTTTGTTTTATTACGGCGGGCAGGCAAGTCTCAGGCGGCCATGCCGGAGAGCCGGGCGATTTTTTTGCCCGCCAGATGCTGGAACAGGGCGATCACGCGGCCCACGCCAACCACCGCGAGAACCGTGCCAAGCCCGATGCCCACCAGATGCCCGGTGAGCAGCAGACCCAGCAGGATGGTAAGAGTGATGTTGCACAGATCAAAGCAGTTTTTGGTAAGGCCCACGCTCTGGTGGGTGCAGTCCGCAAGAGTCTGCACGATGCCGTCGCCCGGGTTGGGAACAATCCGCATGGAAAGCGACAGCGCCGCCCCCACGCCGGTGCACAGGATGGCCGGCAGCAGCACCGCAAGGCGCAGGGGGAGCCGGTCGGTCCAGCCGGCAGCCCCGGCGGAAAGAGCCGGGAAAAAGGCACCGAACAGGTTGAGAAACCGGGTGAATACCAGACTCAGCGGAATCTGCAGCACGTCCATCAGCAGCACAAGGCGGTAATCGGTTTCGGGGTGCAGCCTCCACTGAATGGCGTGCAGGACCAGCTGGACCAGCACAAACACGCAGTAGAGGAACAGGGTGGTGTTGCTGAAGTTCAGCTCAAAGATCTGGGCAACGCTGTAGGAAACCGAAATGATGGGGGAAACGCCCAGACCGGCCTTGGTGTTCAGGGTCAGACCCAGGGCCAGAATCAAAAGCCCCAGAATATAAAAGAAAATGCGGTAAAAACTCTGCTTGTTCAATGAAATGCTCTTCTTTCTTGCTTGGAATCAAAGCAATGGCCGCTGTTTTGCAGCAGGTGCAAACAAAAAGCAGCTTCGCACCAAAAAACGGTGCGAAGCTGCCGGGTGTAAACCGGTAGAACGGGCAGGACGATCAGCGCATGTCGATGTTCAGCTTGTGCTTCAGGTTGCCCAGAATCTTGTTCATAAAGCGGTCGATGTCCTTGGGAGTGAGCGCCTTGTCTTCGGGAACGAAGAAAATCTTGAAGGCCATGCTCTTCTTGCCTTCGCCGATCTGCTCGCTGCGGTACACATCGAACAGCTCCACATCGCCCACCTGCTTGCAGGCGGAGCGGATGGTCTCCACCAGAGTGCCGCAGGTCATGCCCTCTTCCACCACCAGCGCCAGGTCACGGGTCACGGTGGCGAATTCGGAGATGGGCTGGTAGCGCATGCTCTCAGGCAGCAGCGCGCACAGAGCGTTGTAGTCGATCTCGCCCAGGAAGATCTTGTGGTTGGCCTTGCTGTCCTTGGGCAGCTTCAGCTCGCCGGTCACCTGATTGGCCAGCTTGCCGAACACGCCCACCCGCTTGCCGTCGCACAGGATGTAGGCGGAGATGCCGGGGTGCAGGTAGGGCACATCCTCGGCGCGCTCATAGTCAAAGCGCACGCCGAAGGCCTCGGCCAGGGCCTCCATGGTGCCCTTCACGGTGAAGAAGTCCTCGTCGTCGCCGAAGGCAGCGAAGCCCAGGTGGGGAATCTCGTCCGGCAGCTGGGTCACGGGCAGCTCCTTGGGTGCGTACACGTTGGACAGCTCAAAGATGCGGCCGGCGTTGTTGCCCTTCTTCAGGTTCTCCACCACGGTGTTCAGCATGGAGGGAGCCAGCAGGGGCCGCATGATGGTCAGGTTGGAGGTGATGGGGTTCAGCAGACGAATCACCCGGCGCTCGGGAGCGTCCTCGGCCAGATGCAGCGCGTCCAGATCGGCGTCTGCGTAGAAGGCCAGGGTGGAAATCTCGTAGTAGCCCTGACCGCACAGGGTGCGCTTGAGCTTGGCGCGGCGCTGCTGGGCGGCGTTCAGACCGCCGTTGGTCACGCTGGAGGCCTGCAGGAAGGTGGGTACGATGTGCTCGTAGCCGTATTCCCGGATGACCTCCTCGGCCAGGTCGGGCTCGCCGATCTCGATGTCCTCGCGGTAGCGGGGGGCGGTCACATCCAGCACGTCGCCGTCCTGCTTCACCTCGAACTGCAGACGGCGCAGGATGTCCAGAATGGCCTCGGCGGGCACCTCGATGCCCAGAATGCGGTTGATGCCGCTGATGGTGGCGGTGAACCGCTTGCCCTCACGGGGAGCACCGGCGCTTACATCAAAGGCGCTGGCGGTCACCTCGCCGCAGCCCAGCTCCTGAATCAGGTGCAGGGCGCGGGCCATGCCCAGCTCACAGGTGTATTCGGAAATACCCTTCTCGTAGTGGCTGGAGGCATCGGTGCTCTGGCCCAGGCTGCGGGAGGTCTTGCGGATGTTGTCCCGCATGAACTTGGCGGACTCGAACAGCAGCTGGGTGGTGTTCTCAGTGATCTCGCTGTTCAGACCGCCCATGATGCCGGCCAGGGCAACGGGCTTGGAGCCGTCACAGATGACCAGATTGCTGTCGCTGAGCTGGAACTCCTTGCCGTCCAGGGTGACGATGGACTCGTCGTTGCGGGCGCGGCGCACGATGATCTGGGTGCTCTCCAGGGTGGACATGTCAAAGGCGTGCATGGGCTGGCCGATCTCCAGCATCACGAAGTTGGTGATGTCCACCACGTTGCTGATGCTGCGCAGGCCGCACAGAGCCAGGTACCGGCGCATCCACCGGGGAGACTGGCCGGGGGTGATGTTGCGCACGCCGTGGCCCAGATAACGGGGGCACAGGTCCAGCGCCTCCACGGTGATGTTCAGGCCGGGATAGGTGTAATCGCTGGTGGTGTAGTCGGTGGCGGGCATCTTCAGGGGCTTGTTCAGCACAGCGGCCACCTCACGGGCAATGCCCAGCACGGACTGGCAGTCCGCACGGTTGGCGGTGACCGAGATGTCGAAGATGTAATCGTCCATGCCCAGCAGGGGCTTCACATCCGCGCCAACGGGTGCGTCCTCGGGCAGCACCAGCAGGCCGAAATAATCGGCGCCGGGGTACAGATCGTCGTTCAGACCCAGCTCCACGCCGCTGCACAGCATGCCGCAGCTCTCGTAGCCCCGCAGCTTGCCCTTCTTGATGGTCAGAACGCCTTCCACGGTCTTGTGGTCCTTGCCGGTGGCGAGCTTTTCCTCCAGCTCCTGGGCGGTTACGTCAATGTCTACATATTCCTTCAGCCAGCTGAATGGTACTTTCATGGGTTTGCCTCCTTAGTCCTTGAACTGCTTCAGGAACCGCAGATCGTTCTCATAAAGCAGGCCGATGTTGTTGATGCCGTATTTCAGCATGGCGATACGCTCGATGCCGATGCCGAAGGCCAGGCCGGAGTATTCGTTGGGGTCGATGCCGCAGTTCTCCAGCACCTTGTGGTGCACGATGCCGCCGCCCAGGACCTCGATCCAGCCGGTGCCCTTGCACAGGGAGCAGCCCTTGCCGCCGCACTCGAAGCAGCTCACGTCCACCTCCACGCTGGGCTCGGTGAAGGGGAAGTAGCTGGGACGCAGGCGGGTCTTCACCTCGCTGCCGAAGATCTTCTTCACGAACTCATCCAGCATGCCCTGCAGGTCGCACAGGGTAATCTTCTTGTCCACCACGAGGCCCTCCATCTGATGGAACATGGGGGAGTGGGTGGCGTCGCTGTCGGAACGGAACACGCGGCCGGGCACCAGCACCTTGATGGGGGGCTTCTCGGCGTCCATCACGCGGATCTGTCCGGGGCTGGTGTGGGTGCGCAGCACGATGTCCTCGGCCACGTAGAAGGTATCCTGCATGTCACGGGCGGGGTGGTTCTTCGCCACGTTCAGCCGGGTAAAGTTGTGGTCGTCGTCCTCGATCTCGGGGCCCTCGTAAATTTCAAAGCCCATGCCGGCGAACACGTCCACCATCTGGTCCTTCACGATGGTGATGGGATGCAGCGAGCCCATGGGCCGCTTCACGGCGGGCATGGTGATGTCCACCTGCTCGTTTTTGTTGCGGGCCTCCAGTTCCTTGCGGTCCATCTCGGCGCGCACTTCCTGGTAGCGCTGCTCGGCGTAGGCCTTGAACTGGTTGATGAACTTACCCATGGCGGGCCGTTCCTCGGCGGAAACCTTGCCCAGCTCCTTCATCAGCCCGGCGATGCTGCCCTTTTTGCCCAGGTAAGCCTGCCAGAATTCGGCCAGCTCTTCCTGAGACTGCACAGCGCCAAGCGAAATCTCCATCTGCTCTTTCAGAGCATTGATCTTTGCTTCCATAATACACCTCATTTTCGATGATAAAAAAGAACAGCCCCGCCCCGCAAACACAACGGGACGAAGCTGTAAACTCCGTGGTACCACCCATATTCCGCCGCAGAACGCGACGGCACTTTCGGCGCCGGTAACGGGGCGAACCGTTCCGCACTACTGAGGCCGCAAGGGCCCGTTGGCACGAACTGCTCCGGAGGGAATTCGCATCGCTCTGTTCGGAAGGCCTTTCAGCCGGTGAACCTTCTCTCTGTACCCAGGGGTGCGGTGCGCTGTCTCCATCTCAGCATTTTAACTTTATAAAGTATACTCGTTTGGAAAGCTTCTGTCAAGGGGCGGGGGACAGAGGGATCATCAGTACAATCCGTTGTAATGGGGAGCGGGGTAATCCAGCTCGTAATTTTTGCAGAGCGTGATGAAATGCTGGGCGGCGGCGGTGAGAAATTTGTCCTTGTGGTAGACGATCCAGTACCGGCGGTGCAGGTCCAGCTCCGGCACCCGGAAGGAGGCGACGATCCCTCGCTCCAGCGGACCCCAGAGCATGCGCCGGGGAAGCACCGCGATGCCCAGCCCGTGCACCGCGGCATTGACAAGAGCGGCGGTGCTGCTGGCTTCCCAGGCGGGCTCGACCGAAAAGCCGGCGGCCGGTGCGGCGGCATCAAAGGTTTCCCGGGTGGCGCTGCCCTTTTCCCGCAAAAGGAAGGGCTGACCACGCAGCTGCTCCAGCGTTTCACCCGGGCTGATGCACACCTGTACCCGCGTCTGGGGCCGCAGGTTCTGATAGGTGTCCACATAGCAGGGCAGAAACTGTGAGCCGATGGTCACGGTGGACCCCACCCGCAGCGGGCCCACATCGTCGCAGCCCAGAAGGCTCTTTTCCATCCGGTCCACCTGCTGAAGCAGCTGCCCGGCCTGCTGCTTCAGGCGCTGTCCGGCGGGGTGGATTGGGTGGCCACCGTGCTGTTTGCGGCAGCGTTTGCGGCCATGCGCTGGAAAAAGCCGAATCCCATTGGAGTAATGGTTTGCTGCGGAGCGGCAGGCCTGGTGTGTTATTCATTGATGAGGGGGATTGCAGGATGGAGTATCTGATGAAGGGCGGAGTTCTTTACCGGGGCGAAAAGGAACCGGTTTGCAGAATCGGGGGATGGCTGTGCGGCAGCCGGCACACCATCAGCCAGGGAACGGCGGAATATCAGGTGTGGGCGCAGCCGCTGAAGCATCCGGAGAAGCGCTGCAGCGGCCGGGAATACTGCCTGCGCGGCAAAAAGGGGCGGCAGCTGATGCGGGCGGTGCCCTGCTACCGCCGGGGACAGGAACCGGCGCAGGCAGGCTGGCCGCTGAACCGCACGCCGGAGGTGGACCGGGCAGAGCTGACCTGGCAGAAAAAGACCTACAGTCTGGAGATGGTAAGCTGCGAAAATTATCTGATGAAAAACCGGCAGGGAGAGGTGGCTCTCTGTGTGCTGCATCGGGGCATTGCGGGAGGCTGGCGGATCGAATGCGGCCCGGAATTTGAGCCCTGGGCGATCTGTGCGGTGTTTGTGTTCTGCCGATATCTGGGCAGGAAAACCAGATGGTTGTGGTTTGAAAAAAGGGGAGCAGCTTTCCGGCAGTTTGTGCCGGGAAGCTGCTCCTTTTTATATAGGATATTTATATATTACATTATATATGGATATCGCCCCATGATTTGCACCTGTCGGTGAAGGCGCACTGCCTGAAAAAAGCGGAGTATAACCGGGCGCAGCAGCCGTGGAAAAAAGGGAAAAACAGCACAGGGCACCCTTCGGCAAAATATGCCCGGCGGCAGGGGATACAATCAGAATCAGACCCGGAAAACGGGGCCGGCTTGCATGAGCGAGGAAAAATCCATAATCGGAATAAAAATTGTGGAAGCTGCACAAAATCCTGCCAGAGGATTCTGTGAGCGGCAGCGGGAATTTATGTTGTACAAAAGGAGGCGATATTGATACAATCGGTTTGAATCTTAAGAAATCTTAAGAAAAAAGCCGAAAAAGTGAGAATTTTAAAAGCAACAGTGAACGGTAAATATATTTCGGCGAAATTTGAAAGCATGCGGCAAAAAACGGCGGAGCTTTCCCGTTTGACGGCTCCGGTCCGCTTTTGCTACAATGCCACAAGTGCCCGGAACAGCCCGCATTTGGCGGCAAAGGCTTCGGGCCATCGAAAGCAGGGCGCGGTCTGGCCCCATGTTCCAGGCCGCCGGCGGGCCGTTTTGGCCCCCATTGCCCGCCAGCATGGAACGTTAGGAGATTGCATGATTACGATCATCAACAAATTGCGCCGCCTGGTTCTGGCGGTGCCGGTCAAGGTGTGGGCCTGCCTGATTACCGTGGGCTGCCTGGCGCTCACCCTGATCGGCCTGCATCAGGCGCTGCATCTGGTGCGCATCACCGATTCCGAGGGCGCGAGCGAGGTGGTTATGACCCACCTGGACGACCCGCAGCAGCTCATGCAGCTGAGCGGCATCGTGGCTGAGGAGGGCGACGATGTGCACTACACCGTCTACAAGGGCAATCAGGCCAGTCTGAGCATCCAGCGGGCGCTGGACCTCACCGTCACCGCGGACGGCCAGACCCACCAGCTGCGCCTGGTCAACGGCACCGTGAACGACGCACTGGCCGCCTGCGGCGTGGAGCTGGGTGAGCACGATTACACCGAGCCCAGCCTGCACACCGCCATTTCCGACGGCCTGAGCATCCAGGTACACCGGGTGGAATACCGGGACACCGTGGTGGAGGAATCCATCCCCTACGAGACCGAGTATGTGTACACCAGCTTGTTCTACAGGAACCGCAACCGGACCCAGCTGGTGCAGCAGGGGCACGAGGGCACCAACCAGATCACCCACCGCGAGCGCGTGGTGGACGGCGTGGTGGAATCCAGCCAGGTGATCAGCGTGGTGCAGACCGTGGCACCCCAGAACACCATCATCAAGGCCTATCAGGCAGGGGCGCCGGTTTCGCCGCTGGAAGGTCCCGAGGTGGTGGACGGCGTGCCCACCGGCTATACGGCGGTGTACACCGGCCGGGCCACCGGCTACAGTGCCAGCCGGGGCCGGGGCGCTTCCGGGTTGGGTCTGTATTGCGGCACCGTTGCCGTGAACCCCGCCCTGATCCCGTACGGCACCAAGCTCTATATCACCAGCACCGACGGCAAGCTGGTTTACGGCTATGCCATCGCCACCGACACAGGCGCTTCGCTGCTGAACGGCAGCTGCCTGGTGGACCTGTTCTACGACAGCTTCTCCGAAGCGCTGATGAACGGTGTGCAGGAAGTGAACGTGTATGTGATGGGCTGAGGCCCGCAAAACCCAGTAACCCGTGCCGGGGAGGCCAGCGAAGCAGCTGGTTTCCCCGGCTTTCTTTTTTGCCGGAGCAATCCCGCCGCCGTGCCCCAAACCGGGCCGAATTTGCCCGTTTTGGGGCATTTTTGGCCTTTTTACCCGCTTTTTACCGCGTAGCGCCAAAAAGCGTCGTTTTTTGGCGTTTTATGGCTTGACAAACCCGCCCGGCGGGCATACACTAAGTGAGGGCCAATGGGCCCGCAACAAAAAATTCAATGCAAGGAGATGACAGCATGGACGGCGACCCCAGTAGATGTGTGGATCGTTTTATCAGCGGAACCGGCTTTGCTGCCTTACCCTGCATTCTGCGCTGAATTATGAGCGCGGAGCCTGCTTTTCGGGGGGCGGCTGTAATGCCGTGCGCCGCAAACACAGCCGGGAGAAGAACCGGTAAGTTTGAGAAAGCAGGTGTTTTTTTATGTTGAATATTTATCTGAGCGACAGCGGCCGTATGCTGGAGCAGGACCAGATCCTGCCCGGCTCCTGGATCAACCTGTGCGACCCCAACGAGAAGGAGATCGGCCGGGTCTGCGCCCAGCTGCATGTGGACCCGGACCTGGTTCGGGCCGCGCTGGACGAAGAGGAACGCAGCCGTATTGAAGTGGAGGACAACGGCCACATCCTCATCATCGTGGACACCCCCATCGTGCAGACCGAGGGCCACAGCTTTGTGTATTCCACCATTCCCTTCGGCATCGTGCTCACCGAGGATAACATCATCACTGTCTCTCTGAAGGAGACCGCGCTGCCCCGGGCCTTCATGGAGGGTCTGGTCAAGGCCTGCAGCACCAAGAAGCGCAAGCGCATGGCCCTGCAGATGCTCTATCGCAACGCCAGCCTGTTCCTGTTCTACCTGCGCCAGGTGGACAAGGCCAGCACCCGCGTGGAGAACGAGCTGCACAAGAGCATGAAGAACAAGGAGCTCATTCAGATGCTGGGCCTGGAGAAGAGCCTGGTGTACTTCTCCACCTCCCTGAAGGGCAACGAGATCGTTCTGGAGAAGCTGCTGCGCATGGATTTCGTGCGGGACTTCCCCGAGGATACCGATCTGCTGGAGGACGTAATCATCGAGAACAAGCAGGCCATGGAGATGAGCAGCATCTACCGGGACATTCTGTCCGGCACCATGGATGCCTTCGCCTCCGTGATCTCCAACAACCTGAACATCGTGATGAAGCTGCTGGCTGCCGTGACCATCATCCTCACGGTGCCCACCATCGTGTCCAGCCTGTGGGGCATGAACGTGCCGGTGCCCTTCGCCGAGAATCCCTTCGGCTTTGTGATCGTGGTGGTCATTGCCGTGCTGGCTACTCTGGGCGCAGGCTTTTTGGCCCGCTGGAAGAAGTGGCTGTAACCGAGAACGGTTTTCAAAAGTACAAACGCGCCCCGGCGATCTGCGGATCGCCGGGCGTTTTGTTTTTGCCAAAAGGTCCGGCCCGCCGTTGCGCAAACCGCCAAAGGCTGGTATAATGGTAGCATTGAAACTGCGCCGGGCCATGGGGCCGTTGCGCAGAGCAAGGAGCGAAGCAGTATGCAGATTTTTAACACCCTCACCCGCAAAAAAGAGGAGTTCATCCCGCAGAAGCCCGGCGAGTACCGCATCTATGTGTGCGGCCCCACCGTGTACAATTTCATCCACATCGGCAACGCCCGGCCCATGGTGGTGTTCGACACCCTGCGCCGGTATCTGGAGTACCAGGGCAATAAGGTGATCTACGTTTCCAACATCACCGACATTGACGACAAGCTGATCAAGAAGGGCCAGGAGGAAGGCGTGCCCATGCAGGAGGTCGCCCGCCGCTACGAGGCCGAGTATATCAAGGACAGCGAGGGCCTGAACGTGCTGGCACCTAGCGTGCGTCCCCGCGCCACCGAGCACATCGACGAGATCCTGGGCATCGTGGCCGACATCATCGAAAAGGGCTACGGCTATGTGGCCAAGAACGGCGACGTGTATTTCCGGGCCAGAAAGTTCAAGGAGTACGGCAAGCTGAGCCACCTGAACCTGGAGGACCTGGAGAGCGGCAACCGGGAGCTGCGCAGCCAGATGGACGACGACCTGAAGGAGGACCCGGCGGATTTCGCGGTCTGGAAGGCCGCCAAGCCCGGCGAACCCGCCTGGGAAAGCCCCTACGGCCCCGGTCGGCCCGGCTGGCACATTGAGTGCAGCGCCATGGCCCGCAAGCATCTGGGCGAGACCATCGATCTGCACTGCGGTGGTCAGGACCTGATCTTCCCCCACCACGAGAACGAGATCGCCCAGTCCGAGTGTGCCAACGGCTGCACCTTCAGCCGCTACTGGATGCACAACGGCTTTTTGAACATCGACAACCACAAGATGAGCAAGAGCGCCAACAATTTCTTCACTGTGCGTGAGATTGCCGACGCTTACGGCTATGAGCCCATCCGTTACTTCCTGCTCACCGCAGGCTACCGCATGCCTCTGAACTACACCGTGGAGCTGATCCAGTCCTGCAAGTCCAGCCTGGAGCGGCTGTATACCTGCCGCGAGAATCTGGATTTCCTCATCAAGAACGCCGCCGAGACCGGCAGCGAGGTACTGGTGGAGAAGGCTGCCGCCGCCAAGGCCAAGTTCAACACCGCCATGGACGACGATCTGAACACCCCGGACGCTCTGGCTGCCATCTTCGAGCTGGTGAAGGAGATCAACACCCTGGGCAAGGAGGCCTCCAAGGCTGCGCTGACCAATGCCGCTGAGGTGTTCGACGAGCTGACCGGCGTGCTGGGCCTGCTGTACAACCGCAAGACCAACGAGGTGCCTGCCGAGGTGATGGAGCTGGTGGAGCGCCGCGCCGCCGCCAAGAAGGCTAAGGACTGGGCCACCGCCGACGCTCTGCGCGCCCAGATCACCGAGATGGGCTGGCAGGTGGAAGACACCGCTCAGGGCCCCAAAGTGTCTAAAATTTCTTAAAATATCACATACTGGGCTCGCTCCCAAGCGGGGCGGCCCTGCGATCCGACGGTTTGCCGGGTGTGGTGAAGGCTTCACCGCATCCGGCTTTTTTGTGCCCTGTTTTTGTACTCTTGTTTCGTTTTCACAGGAAAACCACACCCTGCCCCTTGCAATGAGCAGGACGTTTTGACTATACTGAACATAAGAGTGTCCACAGTTTGGGTGGGCCATCCCCGCACGGTGCGTCCGTGCGTGTGAAAAGGAGAGAGATCATGGCAAACGCCAAACCACATGTTCGCCGGAGTGACCGGCGATTGCCCAACGGTCTGCTGGTGCTGCTGATCTGCGCCGCTGTGCTGCGCATCGGGCTGACCCTGGTCACCGAGGGCTATTCCACCGATGTGGCCTGCTTCACCGCCTGGGCGCAGCGCCTGGCGGATCTGGGCCCGGGCCAGTTCTATTCCCCGGAATATTTTGCGGATTATCCCCCCGGCTATATGCTGGTGCTCTGGGTGCTGGGCAGCCTGGGCAAGCTGCTGGGCATGGATGTGAGCGGCAAGGGCTTTGTGCTGCTGCTGAGCAGTGTACCCATCCTGTGCGATGTGGGCCTGACCGCTCTGATCTGGCACATCGCCCGCACCCATCTGAACGAAAAGCGGGCCATGCTCATCGCGGCGCTCGTCGCCTTCTGTCCGGCCTTTTTGTACGACACCGCCGTCTGGAAGCAGGTGGACAGCGTGCCTGCCCTCTGCCTGGTGGGGGTGTTCTGGCTGCTGAGCCGGAAAAAATATCTGCCCGCCGCCCTGCTGTACGGTCTGGCGCTGGCTCAGAAGCCCCAGGCTTTGCTGTTCGGGCCGGTGCTGGCGGTCTGCTTTGCGTTGCCTCTGTTCACCGGCCCTGTGGCCGAGCGGGGCAGGGTAGTGGTTCGCGCGGCACTGGGAGCTGTTTTGTCTGTGGCGGTGGTGCTGGCCTTTGCACTGCCCTTCTGGGGTGACCAGCCCATGGACTGGCTGGTGGAAAAGTACACCGGAACCGTGGCCAGTTATCCCTATGCCAGCGTGAACGGCTTTAATCTGATCACCCTGCTGGGCGGCAACTGGATCGTGCAGACCGAGGGTGTGTTCGGCACGCCCATCACCTGGCAGATGCTGGGCACTGTGGGCATTCTGGTCGCCACCGTCGCCATGCTGTATCTGGCCTGGATCAGTGTGCGCAGCGGCCGGTTCTGCCCCATGCTGCTGGCGGGCTTTTACGGCGTGGCCATCTTCTGTTTGAGCCATCGGATGCACGAGCGGTATCTGATTCCGGCGCTGGCGCTGCTGCTGGCGGCGGTGGCCCGCTGGGCGGACCGCAAGCTGCTGGCGGGCACCGCAGTGCTGAGCATGTCCACATTGCTCAATCTGGCGCTGGTGCTGGCTTCCAACGGCACCGAGGACCAGTTCCTCACCAGCGACACCGCCCGTGTGATGATCGCAGTGGTGAGTCTGGCCAACCTGGTGGGCACCGTGATGGTCTGG
>NZ_JAGHKE010000070.1:0-13762 GCF_017889395.1 Allofournierella sp.
CATCGACGGCAACACCGCCATGGGCAGCATGCTGCAGATCGGCACCGCCGGCGCCAAGGCCTACAACGCGGCGTATCTGCTGCGTCCCGAGCAGGCCAAAGCCTACCGGGAGGGCGACATCCACATCCATGACTTCGATTTCTATTCCCTGACCACCACCTGCTGCCAGATCGACATTCTGCGCCTGTTCCACGGCGGGTTCTCCACCGGACATGGGTTCCTGCGCGAGCCCAACAGCATCGGCAGCTACGCGGCACTGGCGGCCATTGCCATCCAGTCCAACCAGAACGACCAGCACGGCGGTCAGAGCATCCCGAACTTTGACTACGGCATGGCCGAGGGCGTGGGCAAGACCTTTGCACGCTCCTACCGCAAAAAGCTGACCGAGAGCCTGGAGGATGTGCTGGAGACCGAGAACGAGGCCGACTTTGTAAACCAGATGGTGGACAAAGCCGTCACCGAGCTGGACCAGCAGCCCCGTCTGGAGACCAATGCCGAAGAGTTCGACCGCATCGTGGCCCAGGCGCTGACCGCCAGCGGCCGTGTGGATGAGCACACCGCCAAGCGTCTGGTGGCCACTGCCCGCCGCCGGGCCTGGAAGCAGACCGACCGGGATACCTACCAGGCCATGGAGGGCTTTGTGCACAACCTGAACACCATGCACAGCCGTGCTGGTGCCCAGACTCCCTTCAGCAGCATCAACTACGGCACCGACACCACCCCCGAGGGCCGGATGGTGATCCGCAACATTCTGATGGCGGAGGACGCGGGCCTGGGCCACGGCGAAACCCCCATCTTCCCCATCCACATCTTCAAAGTAAAAGAGGGTGTGAACTACAACGAGGGCGACCCCAACTACGACCTGTTCAAGCTGAGCATGAAGGTGAGCGCCAAGCGGCTGTTCCCCAACTACGTGTTCCTGGACGCCCCCTTTAACCTGCAGTACTACGTGCCCGGCCGGCCCGAGACCGAGGTGGCCACCATGGGCTGCCGCACCCGCGTGATGGGCAACGTATATGACCCGGACCGCCAGATCAGCTACAGCCGCGGCAACCTGAGCTTCACCTCCATCAACCTGCCCCGTCTGGCAATTCTGGCTGACCACGACGAGAAGAAGTTCTACGAGAGCCTGGATGCCATGATGGAGCTGGTGGCAAACCAGCTGCTGGACCGGTTCGAGATTCAGGCGGCCAAGCGCGTTTACAACTTCCCCTTCCTGATGGGCCAGGGCGTATGGCTGGATTCCGACCAGCTGGGGCCCGCCGACGAGGTGCGTGAGGTGCTCAAGCACGGTACCCTGTCCATCGGCTTCATCGGCCTGGCCGAGACCCTGACCGCTCTGTACGGTCACCATCACGGCGAGAGCGACGAGATGCAGAAGAAGGGTCTGGAGATCATCGGCCACATGCGGGACTACTGCGACCGCAAGAGCGAGGAGCTGAAGATGAACTTCACCCTGCTGGCCACCCCCGCCGAGGGTCTGTCCGGCCGGTTCACCCGCATGGACCAGAAGCGGTTCGGCATCATTCCCGGCGTGACCGATCGGGAATACTACACCAACAGCTTCCACATTCCTGTGTGGTATCCCATCTCCGCCTACGACAAGATCCAGAAGGAGGGCCCCTACCACGCCCTGACCAACGCAGGTCACATCAGCTATGTGGAGCTGGACGGCGACACCGCCAACAACCTGGAGGCCTTTGAGAGCGTGGTCCGCTGCATGCACGACAGCGGCGTGGGCTACGGCAGCATCAACCATCCCGTGGACCGCGACCCGGTTTGCGGCTACGTCGGCGTGATCGGCGACGTATGCCCCCGCTGCGGCCGTCGCAGCGGCGAGGCCCTGAGCCCCGAAAAGCTGGATGAACTGCGCAAAAAGTATCCCGGCGTCCCCACCTTCTGCGGCTGCGAATGATTTTTAGCGGACTCGACCGTTGACCGGGTCCGATACGCCAGCCTTCCGCACCGGGCTTTCCTCAGCGATGACCGCTGACTGCCTTTTTTTGGCGGACCCGACCGGCGGTTTGCTCTGATCCGCAAACTCGCGGCACCGGGCTTTCCTCAGCGATGACCGCTGACTGCCTTTTTATCGGACCCGACCGGCGGTTTGCTCCGATCGGCCGATTCGCGGCAACCGGCTTTCCTCAGCGAAAACATCAAACGGCCTTATTGGCCCGGTGCGTTTTGCTGATTAAGCCCGCACAATTGTTTTTGTTGCTTCGGCAACGCTGCGCCGCCGGTGTTCTTTCTATAATAGATTTGTCACCCGATTGCTTTTGAATTTTTTTATCGCCGCCCGCATTTCGGGCGGGCGGCGTTTTGTAAAAGGAGGAGTTTTCTATGTCCGCTATGCAGAAACAATCCGTCGTTGGTAAGGACGTTCCCTTCGAGCGCATCCGCCGCATCACCGGCTACCTGGTCGGCACCATGGACAAATGGAACGACGCCAAGAAGGCCGAAGAGCGCGACCGCGTGAAGCACCTGTAAGCGCCATGCTGCAGGTAGCAGGCTTCGCCGGCGACAGCATCGTGGACGGTCCCGGCCTCCGGTTCACCGTGTTTTTCCAGGGCTGCCCCCACCACTGCCCCGGCTGCCATAACCCCGAGACCTGGCCCTTCGAGGGCGGGACTCCCTTCACCCCCGATCAGCTCATCCAGATGGCAAAGAAGAATCCGCTCTGCCGCGGCATCACCCTGTCCGGCGGCGAGCCCTTCGCTCAGGCCGGGCCGGAGCTGCTGGAGTTCGTCCGGCTGGCCCGCGCCGCCGGTTACGAGGTGGCAAGCTACACCGGCTACACCTTCGAGGAGCTGTACGAGCACGGCACCCCCGCCCAGAAGGAGCTTCTCACCCTGCTGGACACCCTCATCGACGGCCCCTTTGTGCAGGCCGAGATGAGCCTGGAGCTGCGCTTCCGGGGCAGCCGCAACCAGCGCATTCTGGACCTTCCCCAGTGCCTTGCCCAGGGCAAAGCCGTGTGGGAGACCCGCGAGCGCTGGGTGGGCGAGCACCAATAACCGCACATGTTTCAAGGCAAGGCCCCCGCACCCCGGACATTTCCGGCGGCGCGGGGGCCTTGTTTGCAGTTTTGATACAACTTATTGCCGACAGCGTTACCCTTTGTATGCAATAATAGAAACGAGCACAAAATCCCCTGTTTTGCGGCAGGATTTTGCCAATCGGCCCTTTTTACGGCCGGATGTGATATGATAGAATCAGTATAACGCGATCGGTCTTCCGGCCCGGCCGGAACCAAAGGAGGAACACGACCATGGCACACATTCTGATTGTGGAAGACGAGGAACACATTGCCCAGATGATCGAGGCCACCCTGTCCCTGGGAGGCTACAGCTGCGAGATCTGCGCCGACGGCGCGCAGGCGGTGGAGCGCATCTTCGCGGGCGGCTACGATCTGGTGCTGCTGGATGTGATGCTTCCCGGGCTGGACGGCTTTTCGGTGATGGAACGGGTGGCCAGCCAGGGCACCCCGGTGATCTTTCTTTCCGCCATGCAGCAGGTGGCCGACAAGGTGCGCGGGCTGCATCTGGGGGCTGAGGATTACATCGCCAAGCCCTTCGAGGCGCTGGAGCTTTTGGCCCGCGTGGAGGTGGCGCTGCGCCGCCGGGGCAAGGGCCGGGAGGTGCTGGAGTACCGGGGCATCCAGCAGGATCTTTCCAGCCACACCGTGACCCTGAACGGCAAGCCGGTGGCCTTAAGTCCCAAGGAATTTGAGCTTCTGCGAGTCTTCTTGCAGAATCAGGACCTGGCCCTTTCCCGGGACAAGCTGCTCTCGCTGGTGTGGGGCTACGACTTCGCCGGTGAGACCCGCACCGTGGACATCCATGTGCAGCGGCTGCGCCAGAAGCTGGGGCTTTCCGGCAAGCTGGTCACCCTGCCCCGCATCGGCTACCGGCTGGAACACTGAAAGGAGCCATGCCCGTGAAACTGTGGCAGAAGATCTTTTTGTCCTCTCTGGCGCTGCTGGTGCTGGCCACCGGCGGGCTGAGCCTGCTCTTTTTGAACAACACCCAGACCCAGCTGTGGCAGCGGGAAAAGCAGCGGGCCGCTTTGCAGCAGCAATCCATGATGAACGCCATCAAGACCAACGTGGTCAACCAGCGGCTGCAGTCCGGCCAGATCAGCCTGAGCGACACCGAGACCCGGCAGGCGGTGCGCACCGCCCTGGACAGCCAGGAGACGGACAGCTACCTGCTGGCCTTCCAGCTGTATGATTCCGGCGGCGCGGGCCTTCGCACCGATTCCACCGGCCTGTGCCACACCGCCAATCTGACCGGCAGCAGCTATCAGGACGATTCCCTCACCTACACCCGCATCTTCTCCCAGGGAGACCGGCTGCTGCTGGCCCTCAATTCTCCCCTGCCTCTGGAACAGAGCGACTTTCGCATGGTGAGCGTGTTTGATGTGACCGACCTGGGCGCCCAGCTGCAGCGGCAGGCCCTCACCGCCCTCACCTTCGGCATTCTGGTCAGCCTGGCCGCTGCCGTGGTGCTGCTGGTGCTGGTAAAGGTGCAGCTGCGGCGGCTGGAGCAGCTGTCCCAGGCATCCCGCCGCATCGCCCAGGGCAACTACGCCGAGCGGGTGCAGCTGGCCGGGGCGGACGAGGTGGCCGACCTGGGCAAGGACCTGAACCGGATGGCCCAGGCCGTGCAGCAGCACGTGGGCCAGCTGGAGCAGGTGGCCCAGGACCAGAAGACCTTCATTGCCAACATGGCCCACGAGATGAAAACGCCCCTGACCAGTATTCTGGGCTTTGCGGACCTTTTATATCTGCAAAAGGACGTGCCCGAGAAAAAGCGCCGGGAATATGCGGGCATCATTCTGGACGAGACCAAGCGGATGCGCAGCCTGTCCGGCAAGCTGATGGAGCTGCTGAACGTGGGCAGCCAGAACCTGGTGTTCACCTCGGAGGAGCTTTCCGGCGTGATCGGCGAGGTGGCCACCGCCATGCAGCCGGTGCTGCACAGCAGCCGCCTGGCCCTGCAATACGGCTGCGAGCCCAGGCTTTGGATGGAGATGGACCGGGAGCTGTTCAAATCGCTGCTGTATAACTTCATCGACAACGGCCGCAAGGCCAGCCCGGAGGGCAGCCTGATCCAGCTGCTGGCCCACCGCAAGGAGGGCCGCATCGAGATCCTGATCCGGGACCACGGCCAGGGCATTCCCAAAAAGGAACTGGAAAAGATCCGCCAGCCCTTCTATATGGTGGATAAATCCCGCAGCCGCAAGGCGGGCGGCGCGGGCCTGGGCCTTGCCCTTTGCGACGAGATCTGCCGCATCCACAAGGGCAGCTTCGCCATCGACAGCCGCCTGGGCGAGGGCACCCTCATCACCCTCAGCTTCCCGCCTGCTTCGGCTTCGCCGGGCACGACGGCGGAGGGAGGCGACGCTGTATGAAGATTCGGCGCAGTCCGACCGACCCTCCCCATTCGGCACCGTTCCGACGGGCCGACGCACAGCGCAATGCGGCTTTGCCTGCCGGAAAAAGCAAAAGCTTCCGCCGCCTTCGCTCCCGCTTTGTTCCCCTCACCCTGGGGCTGCTGGCGGGCAGCGGTCTGTGCCTGTTCGCTCTGGCCCAGTGGATCATCCGCCCTGACCTTCAGGTGGGCAGCTTTGCGGCCCTGCCCGCTTACAACGTGGTGGGCCAGCAGACCGACCGGGCCGACTTCTGGGCCCGGGCCCAGTACCACAATGCCACGCCCCAGTACCCGATTCAGACCACCCCCCTCTTTGCGCTGGATGCCCTTTCCCGGATGGAGCAGCTGTTCCCGCTGGATCAGCTGCTCTACAGCCGGACCCCCGGTTCGCTGACCGTGCCCGATACCGCGGTAAAATCCGCCTGGTTCCACACCAACACCTTTCAGCTGCTGACCTGCATCTTCTGGGACGATGTTCCCGCCATCTATTCCACCCACAGCGGCCTGACCTATCCTGGCTGCGTCGAGCTGAGCCTGGGCTGTTCCATGGTCAACGATCAGCAGCCCCTTTGCTTCACCCTGCTGTTTTTGCCGGACGAAACACCGGACGAGCAGGCCTTTGAGGCAGCCTACGGCAGAGTGGTGGACGATCTGCAGCAGCTGTGCGGCGGACAGATGAACAGCTTTCACACCCTGGAGGACCTGCTGGGCAACCTGGACCCTGTCGCTTTTCAGGGGAACTACTGGCTGTCCTCCCTTCAGGCCCGGAATCTGACCGAGCTGGCCGGGCAGATGAGCTCGCTTTTGCTGGAGCTGTACCTCAATGGCAGCTTTCCCTATGATCTGGCGGACCCGGCCCAGGCCGACGCGCTGCTGCAGGAGTATTTCCGGGAGCGGAGCTGCACCCTGCAGATCCTGCGGCTGGAGGAGTGCTATCTGGTGCTGATCAGCACCGAGCTGGACAGCGGCACCGCCACCCTGGGGCTCTACTACAGCCCGGTGCTCAAAACCTGGTGCGGAATCGGGCTTCAGCTGCTGTGAACCGGTGCGAAAGGAATGTGACCTATGCCGAAAAAACAAACCAAACCCAAGGGCCGTGGTGCCGCAAAACGCCCAAGGTCCGGTGCACTGCGGGCAAATCTTGCATTCTGTCTGCTCACGGTATTCATTCTGGCAGCGAGCGGCGCCTCCTCCGCCTGGGCCGCCGCCCGCATCGCGAATCCTTCCGGGCAGCTGGACTCCTTCGCCGCCCTGCCGGTGTACAACGTGATCGGCCAGCGCACCGACCGGCTGGAATTCTGGCCCCGGGCACGCTACCACGACCTGGCCCGGGCCAACGGCTACCCGCTGCCCTTTACAGCCCAGCAGGCACTGGAGGAAACCGGCTTTCAGGAGCTGCTTTTGAATCTGATGGGAAGCTGCACCTATATCAGCAGCCTGAGCGGATCGGAGGAAGCGGGTCAGATGGCCTGCTACTCCTATTATACCGACAGCGTCATCTGCCGCTTTTACGACGATATCCCCGTTCAGCTTCTGTGCGAAGGCGGCACCGAGCCTTTCGTCTACCAGGGCGTGCTGAATGCCAGCAGCGGCCGGGGCAACGGCACCGACCAGCTGTGCTACACCGCCCTCATCACCCCGGACGACTCCATGACCCCCGCCACCGAAGAGCAGTTCCAGCAGGCCTACCAGACCATTCTGGAGCATCTGATGCTGCTGACCGGAGACACCGGTAGCGCACCCTATTACAGCTGCGGCCCGCTGAACACAGCACTCTCCATTGTGAGCGCACTGTTCCCCTATGTGGCCGACTATGCAAACAGCGTTGAAGAAGCCATCGCTTGGGAAAACGCCTCGGACAGCGGTTATCCCAGTGTGATGAGTACATTGAACCTGATCGATCAGCTGCTGACCCAGATCAACATGGCAAACGAGCTGTCTCCCTGGGAGTGGATGGGCGTGGCGGAACCGGACCGGTCAGACCCGGAGGAGGTGGAGCGCTTTCTGCAGAATTATTTCCGGGATGTCCTGTTTCTCGACCTGCAGATCCTCCGCCAGGACGACTGCTATCTGATCCTGTTTCAGTCCAGCACCAACGTTCTGGGGCTCTATTACGATCCCCTGCTGAAGACCTACACCGGCTTCGGCATCCAGTAAATCGTTCCGTTCTGGCTTCCCCCCTGCAAAAATCCGGCGAAACCGCCGGATTTTTTACAACTCAGATACACCTTTTTGGCGACTTGGTTTCCTGCCTCCTTTTATAATAAAAGCAGCCGAAGGAAAGCCGGGGTGACATAAGAAAACGACGCCGGGAAAAGTCCGCTTTCGCGGGATTGCAGCGTCAAAGCCCCTTGACAACCACCAAGGGTGCCGGGGCGGCGCAAGCCGCGAAGAACCCAGTGGGTTCTTCGACCGGCCAGGGCGGTCTGCGAAGCAGAGCGGGCGCACGCTTGACGCGCCCGCAGCCCACTGCGGGTCTTTTCCTTGCACTCCCATCAAAATCGGGCTTTTTCCGGTGCAGAGCAGTTCTGCCCCAGGATTTTGGATGCAGAAAGTGCGAAAAGGGGCGGAGCAAGCCTTGGTGGCTTGCCCGCGCCTTTGAACATTTTGTGCGCCAAAATCCTACGGCAGAACCGTCGTTTTCTTATGTCACGCCGGCTAAAGCCGGCGTAACATTTTGGCGACTGGTGCGTCCAATAGGCAGATGCTGAAAAAGGAGGTCCGCCGCCATGGCCACCCGTACTCTTTCCGTTCAGAATGCCCGCCGTCCCATGTATTCCGCGGCGGCCTGTGCTCCTGCCCTGCCCGCCCAGCGACGGGTGGTGCGCCGCCCGGCTGCGCAGCTCCAGCCCCGGCCGGCAAGCACCCGGGCAGCTGCTCCCGCCGCTGCCGGCCAAAGCGCTGCCCATGCTCCCGCTCGCCGCCGCAGAAAGCGGCACGCGCTGGCGGCTGTGCTGGCCAGACTGCTGGTTCTGATCCTCTGCGCCGCGGCGCTGTTCTCGGTATTCGACCTGCTGGCCCGGCACCGGCTGCTCACCTCGCTGGGCAGTCTGGTCTCGGAACAGATCACCGGCGGCAGCAGCATACTCACGGTGCAGCCGGTGCTACAGCAGCCCGCACTGCCCAACGGCTGCGAGGCGGCGAGTCTTGCCACCCTGCTGGAGTACAACGGCTATTCGGTGGATCTGGTCTCCCTGGGGGTGGATTACCTGCCCCGCCAGAGCTTCACCTACAGCGGTCCCTACCGTTATGGGCCGGACCCGGAGCAGGTCTATGCGGGCGACCCGGCCAGCAGCTCAGGCGGCTGGTACTGCTTTGAGGGGCCCATCATCGAGGCGGCCAACGCCTGGCTGCGGGACCAGGGCTCCGAGCTGCGGGCGGAAAGTGAGATCGGCGCGGACCTGGACCGGCTGGAGCAGCTGCTGCGCCAGGGCACCCCGGTGGCGGTGTGGTTCACCCAGGACTACGAGCAGCCCCGGTTCAACACCTCCTTCACCTGGACGCTGCCCGACGGCAGCACCTATACGCCCTACGGCAACCTGCACTGCGTGGTGCTCACCGGCATGGACGAGACCCAGTGCTATCTGGCCGACCCCATGCAGGGCGATTCCTGCATCGAACGGGACCGGTTCGAGCGCATCTACACCGCCATGGGCAGCCGTGCGGTGGTGCTGCGCTGATCTGTATGTTGCGTTTCAACTCCTCCTTACTGCCCCTCGGGGGCAAAAGCCCGGTCAGCCTTGGCCGGGCTTTTTTGCCGCAAAACGAAAGGAACGGGGGGCCTTTTTCGTCTTATAAAAGACGACTGTTTTTTACATTTTTCGGGAAAGGACCGTAATTTTTATGCCAACTGCAACCCTTCGCCGCCCCCGGCGGCGCAGAAGAAAGCGGGCGCCGCTGCTCCGGCTGGCGGCTCCCATCCTCGCCCTTGTGCTGCTGATCGCCGCCTTCTGGATCGCGCTGGCCCGGTTTTCCACCACGCGGGAGGATGACCCCACCCGGCAGGCCCGCATCGTGGCCATCGACGCGGGGCACGGCGGCTCGGACACCGGCGCCATCGGTGTGAACGGCGTGCGGGAGTGCGACCTGACCCAGGCCACCGCCCAGGCCCTGTGGGACCTGCTGGAGGCTGACCCGGACATCGTCCCAGTGATGTGCCGCTCAGACTGGAACGAGGACCTGCCCGCCGCCGATCGGGCAAAACGGGTGGCCCGCTCGGACGCCACCCTCTCGCTGTCCATCCACATGAATTCGGACGGCGGCTCCGGCCAGGCCAGCGGCTTCGAGTGCTTCCCCGCCCCGCCGGGCAACGAGTACAACAAGAACAGCCTGCGCTTTGCGGATTTCATCGCCGCCGAGATGAGCGCCGCCGGAGCCAGTCTCCGGGGCGATGGCGGCGTGCGCTACGCCTATTACGACGAGAACGACCAACGGATCATCCGGGAGCGCAGCGACTCGAACCCCAACGATTACCCCAGCTTCGCCATGGTGAACAGCACCGGCTGCGCCTCGGTGCTGGCCGAGCAATGCTTCATCACCAACGAAACGGATCTGGCGGCCTTCGCCTCGCCGGAGGGCTGCCAGCTGGCCGCCCGCTGCTACTACCGGGCCATCCGCCAGTATTACGGCCTTTCTCCCGAGCCGGAGGAAAGTGCCTCCTGACCACAAAAAAATCCCCTTTCCAGCCGGAAAGGGGATTTTTTGTTGACAGATTGCAGCTTATGCGGTCTCGGTGTCCTCCAGGTCCAGAGCCTGCGCGCCGGACAGACCGTTCACGCTCAGTCCGCCGCTGATGCGGTACACGCCGCTCATGTAGGCGATGCCGATCTTGTAGTTCTTGCCGGGGGTCAGGCCGTCGAAGGTGGCGCTGGCACACTCGCCGCCGGTGGCGAACTCAATGGTGTGGCCGTTCACGTAGGCGCGGCCGCTGTCGGTCTCCTCCCACAGGGTCACCAGATACTGGCTGGTGGCGGTCTCCTTTTCACTGGTGGCATAGCTGGTCACCGTGATGGAGCTGCCCGCCGGGGTGAAGTAGTTGGTGAACCGGTTCTGCACGCTGTTGAACACCACATACAGGGTACCGCTGGCCTCGTCCAGCTGGCTGGCAAAGGTGGCGGTGGTGTCCAGCCCTTCCGGCCAGGTGATGCTGCCGCCCGCCTGTGAGGCGATGTACAGTTCCTCCACCGCCTCGCTTGCGGCCTCCTCCTCACTGGTGCCCGAGCAGCCGGTCAGACAAAACGCCGCCATGGCCAGTGCAAGGCCCAGGGCAAGCAGAGATTTCATTCGTTTCATAGCTGTGTCCTCCGTTTCGCGGGCACAGGCCCGAGGGGGCCGCCCGTAAGTCCGGTTTTTGTTCAGAATTCCCGCAGCCCCGCCCCGTTGAAAACAGAGCCGGCCGGCGGGTGGATACCTTTTTATTATAATCCAAAACCCACCGGCTTACAAGCAGGCAGAAAAAAGCAGCCCCTTCCGACCCTTTACTCGGGGTCAGGAAGGGGCTGCTCACAGCGCAAAATCAGCCGGTCACAGCTGAATGGCAAACTCCAGCCGGTGGTTCTCTTCGGCGCTCAGCCGGTAAGCGGGCTTCACATCCGAGCCCCAGCTGTCGATGCCGCCCACGCCGCGCACCGCACCCATCACCGTGACCACGGTGCGGCCGGTGTTCGGCAGCTGCTCCCGATGGTCGGCGTTCTGCAGCTCCTGCGCAGTGTAAGGCAGGGCGCTGAAGGCGAAGGGCTCGCCCTCCATGAACACCTCCAGCCGTGCCGTGTCCGGCTGGCCCGCGGCCCGCCGCTCCAGCGTGAACTGGTGGGTGTCCATGTGTACGCCGCAGTCCTGCGGCACCAGATAATCCGGGATATGGGGAATCTCAGTATGGCGGCCGAACACCCCGCCCTTTTTCCGGTCCGGGTAGGTCTCGCCGGACAGGCCGGTCCAGCCGATGGCGGACGCGGGCTCGGGGAGAACCAACCGCACGCCGAACACCGGCAGACCGGGCAAGCCGGGCGCTCCGGCAAATTCCGCCTTCACCCGCAGGGTACCGGCGGCATCCACCATGTAAACAATCTCCACCTTCGCGCCGGGCACGGCGGCAAAGGCGAATTCGTATGCAATTTCCACCTTGCGGGGGCCCTTTTCCCGCACCGTCCAGCCGGTGCAGCGGGCAAAGGCGTCCGCCGCCATCCAGGCCGCGCTCTTCGCCGCGAAACCGTTGCCGATGTCGTTTTCGGTGGCGGCCCGCCACAGCACCGGGCGGGGGGCCCGATAGAGCCACTGCACGCCCTGGGAAATCAGCGACACCGGGCCGGCCTCCACATAGGAGAAGAGCACCTCAAAGCCGGCGCCCTGCACGCCCAGGTTCACGTCGCCCTCGATCACAGTCAGGTCCGGGGAGGTCTCGGCCCGGCCGGCCCGCTCCTTTTGCAATTCGGCCAGCTGGCGGGCGGACTGCTGCGCTGCCCGCCGGTTGTTCGCATCGTGAGCAGCACGCTGCTCCGGGGTGGAATACCAGTAGCGCACCTCCTGCATGGCGGGCTTTTCGCTGCCGTCCGCAAACACGATGCCGTTGGCGCTGAAGTTGTAGTCGGTGGGGCGCTCGCCGAAGTCGCCGCCGTAACCCAGCACCCGGCGGCCCAGGCTGTCGGTGCGCCAGAGGGCCTGGTCCATATAGTCCCAGATAAAGCCGCCCTGATACTGATCGAATTCCTCACCCAGGCGAATGTAGCTTTCCATGCCGCCCAGACTGTTGCCCATGTCGTGCATGTACTCGCACAGCAGGAAGGGCTTTTCCGGCTTTGCCTCCAGATATTCCCGAATTGCCTCGGGGGTGGCGTACATCCGGCTTTCCACGTCGCTGATGCGGTCGAATTCCCGGTTGTGGAACACGCCCTCGTAATGCACCAGACGGCTGGGGTCGTTTTCGTGGAAAAACCGGCTCATGGCCAGAATGTCCTCGCCCGCATAGGACTCGTTGCCGCAGGACCAGAACAAAATGGCGGTGTGGTTTTTATCCCGCTCGAACATGGAGCGGGCCCGGTCCACCACGCATTCCTTCCACTGGGGCAGGCTGCCGGGCACGTTCCAGCTGGGCTCCACCGCGCCCATCTTCTGCCAGGAGCCGTGGCTTTCCAGATTGGTCTCGTCGATCATATAGATGCCGTTTTCGTCGCACAGGTCATACCAGCGGCTCTGATCCGGGTAATGGCAGGTGCGCACCGCGTTGATGTTGGCCCGGCGGAAGGTATCCATAGCCCGGTCCATATCCTCGTCGGTGATGGCCCGGCCCCGCTCGGCGCTCCACTCGTGGCGATTCACGCCGTTGAACATCACCCGCTTGCCGTTCAGCAGAAGCAGGCCGTTTTTCAGCTCGAACCGGCGGAAGCCGGTGGAATAGGGCACCAGCTCCTCCACCTGACCCGCGACGTTTTTCACCGTGAACAGCACCGAATACAGCACCGGGTGCTCGTGATCCCAGGCGCACACATCGGGCAGGCGGATGGCGGTGCTGCCGTCCGGGTTTACCGGGCCCTCAAACAGCACCCGGCCCGCCGGGTCGCTCACCCTGCATTCCACCGCCGCGCCTTCCGTTTCGCCGGAAAGGCGCAGCCGGGGGGCGAGGGTGCCGGTGGTGTTGTCCCCGGCAAGGCCCGCCCGCAGCCACAGGTCCTCGATGTGCACCTGAGGCTTTGCATACAGATACACCGGCCGGAAGATGCCGCTGAACCGGAAGAAGTCCTGATCCTCCAGCCAGCCGGCGCTGCTGCGCTTGTGCACCTCCACGCAGAGCAGGTTATCCTTCGGGCGGATGGCGTTCGTCAGATCGAAATGGGCGGGGGTGAAGGAGTCCTCGCTGTAGCCGATGAACTGGCCGTTCAGCCACAGATAGAACGCCTGCTCCACCCCTTCCAGACAGATGCAGACCGGCTTGCCCGCAAGAGCCGGGTCCAGATCGAACCGGCGCACATAGCTGCTCACCGGTGCGTCGTTCCAGTCGATCTGGGGCGGGCGCAGATCGCTGCGGCCATCCCAGGGATACATGGTGTTGATGTACTGGATCTGGCCGTAGCCCTGCAGCTCCACATGGCCGGGCACCTGGATGCGGCCGAAGGCCGAACGGTCGGCCTCCTCCTTCCAGAAATCCGCGGGCCGGGCGGCAGGGTTCGGGCTGTGGGCAAACTGCCACTCCCCGTTAAGGCTCTGGCGCAGAGCCATGGTTTTCTGGGCCAGCTCCGCCTCGTTCTGGTACCACCGGTGGTCCGAGTGGGCGGGCAGCCGCCCCACCGCGAACACCTCCGGGTTCACAAGCCAATTCAAATCAGGCTGCATCAATG
>NZ_JAGHKE010000071.1:0-33288 GCF_017889395.1 Allofournierella sp.
CAGCGCGCCCAGCACGGCGCTGGTGTCGATGCCGCGCATGTTGCCGGTGGTGGGCACGATCACGCCCTTGGCGTTCTTGATGATGTTGCCGCTGCATTTCACCAGCAGGCGGCGGGGCTCCTCGCCCAGCACCTCCCGGGCCTTGGCGGCCGCCAGCGCGATAGCAATGGGCTCGGTGCAGCCCAGCGCGGGCACCAGCTCGCGGGTGAGGATTCGAACATAGGTATCGTAAACAGTACGGTCCAGCATTTTGTTTTGCGCTCCTTTTTATCGAGTGGTCTGCATGCCGCTCCGATTCGCCCGGCCGGCTGCTGCGCGGCGGGCGTTGGGAAAAAGCATGTCCGCTGAAAAAATCATACACCTTTGTGCCCCCGCGCGCAAGGATGGATGCGCGCCATGCCCCCGGAAGTGTAAAAACAGCAGAATGTCTGCATTCCGCTGGCCCCCTCTTGCGAAAAAGGGCCGGGTGGGGTATAATCGGCAGCAGCGCCGGGTGGATGCACCCGGCGCAAGCTTTGTGCAAAAAAGGAGGCAAGGCCGCCATGTGCCTGCTGCATGTGAGCGCCGGGACTGAATTCCAGGACCTGGTGCGCTACCCGGAGATTCAGATCCGGGAAGATTCCATGACCTTTCTCACCGGCCCCAGCGGCTGCGGCAAAAGCACCCTGCTGCGGCTGCTGAACGCCACCGCCCTGCCCACCGCCGGGCGCATCGAATACCAGGGCAGCCCCCTGGGCGGTCTGCCGGTGCTGGACTACCGCAAAGAGGTGCTGCTGGCGCCTCAGCAGGTGTACCTGTGCGAGGGCAATGTGGCGGACCAGTTCGCCTTTTTCTATAGTGCCCGGGGCGAGGCGTGCGTGAGCCGGGCCGAGATGGTGAACGCTCTGGAAATCTGCCGCATGCCCCTCTCGCCGGAGGACAGCTGCGCCAATCTTTCCGGCGGCGAGCGCCAGCGGGTGTTTTTGTCCATTTATCTGTCCGCCCGGCCGAAGGTGCTGCTGCTGGACGAGCCCACCGCTGCGCTGGATGAAGTGACCGCCCGGGAATTTCTGGGCAATCTGAAGGCGGCCTGCCGCCAGCGGGGCACCACGGTGGTGTGCATATGCCACAGCCGCTCGCTGGTGGACGAGTTTGCCGACCAGGAGATTCGATTGGAGGCGAGAGCATGAACAGCGGAATCGTACAGCTGCAGCTCTGGCAGTTTTCTCTGATTTACTTATTGCTGATCATCGTAATCGCCATCATGAAGAAGAGCGGGGTGGAAAAGACCCGCCTGCTGGTGGTGGCCAGCGTGAAGATGACGGTGCAGCTGGTGATCGCGGGGCTGGTGCTGTCTTACATTTTCCAGAACCCGAACCCGGTGTTCGTGGTGGTGTATCTGGCGGTGATGATCGGCTTCGCGGTGCATCGGGTGCTCAGCGGCAACCCGGGGCTGAACCGGCGGTTCCAGGCCATCATCGCGGCCTCCATCGCCCTGAGCGGCGTGTTCGTGCTGACTTATTTCGTCTGCGCGGTGGTGGGCGAGAACATTTTCAATCCCCAGTACACCATCCCGCTGGCGGGCATGCTCATCGGCAACACCATGACCGGCATCTCGCTGGGCATCAAGACCTTCCGGGAGAGTTTGCAGGGCCAGAAGGCCCGGGCGGAGGCGCTGCTGGGCTTCGGCGCGTCGCCCAAGGCGATTCTGCAGCCGCTGGCAAAGCAGGCGCTGGAGACCGCTCTGCTGCCCACTTTGAACTCCATGGTGGGCATGGGCATCGTGTCGCTGCCCGGCATGATGACCGGCCAGATTCTCTCCGGCACCCTGCCCACCACGGCCATTCTGTACCAGATCGCGGTGATGATCGCCATCTGCACCGTGGTTACCGCGGCCAGCTTCGGCTCGCTGTTTCTGGGTCTGCGCACCCTGTATGACCCGAAAAATCAAATATTGTGACGAATTTATACAAATAGTAAAAGCCTGAGCGGTTCAGCCGAGCCGCTCAGGCTTTTTGCGTATTCGTTTATTCCACCCAGATGCTGCCGGAGATATCGGTGGCGCCTTCATTCACCAGCTGCAGGCTGACCGTTCCGGCGGTGCAGCTGTCCAGCGGGATGGCCACCGGCTGGGTCTCAGCGCGGGAAAGGTCAATGCTCTCCACCAGCTGGCCGTCCTGGCTGATGTTCAGCAGCAGAGGACCGCCGGTGCAGTCCGCGCTGGCCATCAGGGTGCGGGCGTCCGGGTCATCCAGCGTGAAGGTGGAGTCCAGATGGTAGCCGTTGCTGGATTTGCTTAGGCTAAAATTCCACACGCCCTCGCTGTGGTTTTCGGCGCTCACCAGTGCCCAGCCGCTGTTCACCGTGAAGGAAGCGCCCCGGATGGGCACCGAGGTGGAGCCCGCCACCTGGGAACCGCCGCCGGCATTCATGGCAAAGGCGAAGAGGGCCACGAACATGAACACCACGCTCAGCATGGACACCACCCCGGTGGCGATGGCCCCCTTCAAAAGGCCGTTCATCTTGCGGCGGGGCAGCGGCTGGCCGTACTGTTCGTTGGCCGCGCCGCAGTATTCACAGTATTGGGCGGTGTGGGGAATGGGCTGCTGGCAGCTTTGGCAGGGCAGCAGAGTTTTCTTGCGGCCAAAGGCCAGATAGAGGATGAGCGCCAGAATGGGGCTGGCAAAAATGCAGATCAGCACCCAGAGCACCGGGTCCTGGCCGTGGAGCTTTGCGTCCCGATACAGCCAGATGGCCAGCAGCACCAGAAAGGCAAGGCTGGATGCCATGCAGAGGAAAATCATCAGAAAAAATACAATGGGAAGAGCGGCTGCGGTCATTTAAAACCCCTCCTTTTTTCGAGTCCGTTTGGGCAGATAGATGGTGGTGGCGGCGCGCAGGTCCGCCATGCGCAGGCTGATGAAGGTGAGCGCCACGCCCCCCACCGCCAGCCAGGCAAGAGCGAAGGAGGCCAGATGGGCCCACAGCGGCATGATGGGCAGCGCGAAGATCACCGCGGGCACTCCGCAGACGATGAAGTTGGCCACCATGGGCAGCCACCAGAGCGACACCGCCCGGGCATCGGGCTGGGCGTCCAGCTGCTCCTGCCGCTGCCACAGCTTGGCCTTCAGGGCTGCGTCCAGCTCCGGCGCGGGGCGGGGGGCGGGGGCGTGCAGCTGGGATTGCAGGGCCTTGTCCAGATCAAAGTGTTCCATAGCCTTGGGCCTCCATTTCCTTTTTCAGCAGTTGCCGGGCCTTGTGCAGCCGGCTTTTGATGGTGCCCACCGGGGCTTTTTCCATGCGGGCGATCTCCTCCAGATTCCAGTCAAAGCCGTAGGCCAGCGTGATGGGGATTCGCAGCTTCGGGGGAAGCCGGTCCACCGCCGCCAGCAGGGCCGCGCTCTGGGCCCGGTTCTGGGCGGTCTGGGCCGGGTCGTCCGGCGCGGGCGGCTCGGGGGCGTTGTCGCCGTCCAGCTCCACCGGCCGTGCAATGGCCAGCCGCCGCCCGGCCTTGCGCTGTTCGTTTTTGAAGATGCCGCCTGCCAGGCTGAACAGCAGCGCCCGGGGATTGCTGCGCTCGTCCAGGGTGAGGGTCAGCTCCAGGCATTTCAAAAAGGTCTGCTGATACAGATCCTCCGCCTGCTGGGTCCGGCCGGTGAGCCGGCGGCAGTAGCGGTAGATTTCCGGCCCGAAGCGGTCCACCAGGCGGGCTACCTCCTCCGCGTGCATCGCGTCCTCTCCTTTCTCTTGGGGCAATACCGCCCGCTTTACGGTGCGGCGCTGCCTTGCAAAATGCCATGGCGCCGGGGGCGTTTTGTTCATCCCCCTTGCATCCTGTGATCGTCGCCAGGCGGGCGGTGGTTCATGGTTTTCTGAAAAAATTTCAAAAACAACAAAAAAGCGCGTCCCTCTTTTGCAAGGGGAACGCGCCGGGATTGTTTGCAGGTCAGCCCCGCAGAAAGTTTGCCATGGCGGGGTAGAGCTTGTCGCTGTGCACCACATAGCTGCCGTGGGTCTCGCCGGGCAAAATCAGCAGCTTTGCCCCCGGAATGGACCGGGCGATGCGCCGGGTCTGGTTCTCGTCGATCAGGTCCTTTTCGCCCGCCAGCACCAGGGTGGGGGCGGTGATGCCGGTGAGCTGCCAGCCCGCCAGATGGGGCTGGGTGAGCATCAGGTCCAGCTTGGGGTCCGGGGAGATGCGGTTCTGCACCCGCATCAGGGTGCGCCAGGGCTGCTTGATGCCTGCGGGGGTCATGTTGGCCCCGGCCACCACCAGCCTGCCGGGCAGGTCGGGCCAGCGCAGCGCCGCAAGCAGCGCCACCACGCCGCCGTCCGAAAAGCCCACCAGCGCGGGCTTTTCCAGCCCCTGCTGCCGGATGAAGGCGACCACGTCCTCGGCCATCTCCCGGTAGGTGAGGGTGGGCACCGGGTCGCTCTTGCCGTGGGAGCGGCTGTCCAGCGCGTAGACGGTGTAGGACCGGGCCAGATCCTTGATGGCCACGTCGAAGATGGTGTGGTCCTCGCCGTTGCCGTGCAGCAGAATCACCGGTCGGCCGCTGCCCTCCTTATGATAAAAAAGCTTTAAGCCGTTCACGATGGCATACATGGGGCATCGCTCCTTTTCATTGGAAATCCGTAAGATATACCCCTATTATACCACTGGCGAAGGTGGGAAAAAGCAATAAATTGTTAAGGCCGGGGCGAAAATGCTCACAGCTCCTCTTTCAGCTCGGTCATGTTCACCCAGTACCGCTTGGGGCAGAGGCTCCGGCGCAGGGCCGGATTCTCCCGGGCAGCGATGGCGATGGTCTTGTAAAACCGCTTCCACAGCTCCTGATACGCCGCTTCCTCCCGGGAAATTTCCGGGAAGGGGGGCGCTTCGTCCAGCTGGGCGTAGCTGGCCTTGCCCTTCTGCCACAAAAGAGCCGCGCCGTGGGTGGCGTCGTAGAGGATGAAATTCTCGCTTGGCAGCCGCTGGCAGAAGTGCAGGCGCAGCAGGGGCAGTACATAGTGCTTGGGGGTGATGGTGCCGCCCAAAAAGTCGCCGTAGTCCTGAAAGCGCACAAAGCCGGTGAGCAGGTGGGCCTCGCCGCACACCGCTTTTTCCAGCGCCAGCACCGGGGCCACGTCCTTGTGACCCGCCATGAACATCACGCCCGGACCCACCCGGTAGCCCAGCCGCAGAAACCGCAGAATCAGCAGTTCTTTGTCCTCGCTGCCGGAAAGAAAGGCGTGGGCCACGCAGCTGCGCGCCCCCTTGCCCAGCTTTTGGGGCAGGCTGGCGTCCACCCGGCGGGCCTTTTGCGGGTCGGTTTCGATGAGCTTTTCCGGGAAGAGGGTGGCCATGGGGCTGGAATGGGGCAGGATGGCAAAGGGGATCTCGTGGGCGTACACGCTCTCGAACACGCAGCAGAGAAAGCCCTCAAAGCTGCCGTCGTACCGGTAGACTACATCCGCTTCTCGATCCATGAAACCGCCTCCTCCTTTGCCGCTTCCAGCCCCGGCCTGCCCGCGCTGAGCATGGGGGCAAGGTCCGGGGCAAACAGGCTCAGCTGCTGGGCCCCGGCGGCGAACACGCCGGAATCCACCAGCGCCGCCGCGATGCTCCGGCGGCCGAAGCCCGCCGCGCCGGAAAAGCCCTTGCAGCAGATGAAATACTGGGCCCGCTTGAGCACCACGCCCATCCGGCGCAGCTCCTCCAGACCCAGAGCCCCCTGACGGCGGGCCTGTACGATGCGCCGGACGCTTTTCGGCCCGATGCCCGGCACCCGCAGCAGCATGGACCGGTCAGCCCGGTTCACGTCCACCGGGAACTGGTCCAGATGCTGGATGGCCCAGTTGCATTTGGGGTCCAGGAATGGGTCGAAGTTGGGGCTGGCGTCGTCCAGAATTTCGTCCGCCGAAAAGTCGTAAAAGCGCAGCAGCCAGTCCGCCTGATAGAGCCGGTGCTCCCGCAACAGGGGCGGGGGCGTGTTCAAAGCGGGCAGGCGGCTGTCCTGCGCGACGGGGATATAGGCGGAGTAGAACACCCGCTTGAGCTGGTATTTCTGGTAAAGACCCTCGGTGAGCTTTAAGATCTGCCGGTCGGTTTCCGGGGTGGCGCCCACGATCATCTGGGTGCTCTGCCCGGCGGGGGCGAATTTGGGCGCGGAGCGGTAGACCGTCAGCTCCTGGCGGTTTTCGTCCCGGACGCGGGCGATCTGGCTCATGGGGGCCAGGATGGCGGACTTTTTCTTGTCCGGCGCAAGGCGGCCCAGACTGGCGGCGCTGGGCAGCTCGATGTTCACGCTCAGCCGGTCCGCCAGCAGGCCCAGCCGGTGGATCAGCGCCGGGTCCGCCCCGGGAATGGCCTTGGCGTGGATGTAGCCCCGGAAGTGGTATTCGTTCCGCAGCAGCTCCAGTGCTTTAATCATCAGTTCGGTGGTGTGGTCCGGACTGACCAGCACCGCGCTGGATAGAAACAGCCCTTCGATGTAGTTGCGCCGGTAGAACTGGATGGTCAGCTCCGCCAGCTCCCGGGGGGTGAAGGCGGCCCGGGGCAGGTCGTTGGAGCGGCGGTTCACGCAGTAGGCGCAGTCGTAGGCGCACACGTTGGTGAGCAGCACCTTTAACAGGCTCACGCAGCGGCCGTCCGCCGAAAAAGTGTGGCAGCAGCCGGGGGCCACCGCGCTGCCGATGCTTCCGGCCGCGCCGCCCCGGTCCACACCGCTGGAGGTGCAGGCCACATCGTATTTGGCGCTGTCCGCCAGAATGGTGAGTTTTTCCATCAGGTCCATGCCCGGACCCCTCCTTTCTCTGGTTGGATTTGAAATAATGAGAGTGTTCACGAAAGCGAAGAAAGAAGCAGAAAAGGGAGAAAAAGGGCAAAAAAGGCGCAAAAAAGAAAGCCCCATGCGGCGCATGGCAAAACCAATGGTTTGATGGGGCTTTTTGAAAAATAAAGACGGAGTTATTTTCGGTCGGTTTTGGAGCGAATCCAGCTTGCCAGGATCACCAGCTCAAAGGCTAGAAAGGACCCGGTGGCCACGGTGAGGGCACCCTCCGGGGAGAGCCCGTTCAGAAAATCATGCAGAAGGACTGCCCAGACCAGATACAGCAAAACAACGCCCAGACCGGCCAGAATGGGAAACAGCAGCTTCATGGCGGGGTTCCTCCTCGTGCCGCCCGGCAATCACTTTAAGTATTTTTCCAGATAGTTCGCGCTGGTGGGGCCGCTGGTGCTTTTGAGCACAAAGCGCTCGCCCGCAAGCTCCAGCTCGGCGGCGGCGCAGTTGCCCAGGCCCACGCTCCAGTAGTCCTTCATATCAAGGCCCAGCTCGGCGGTGAGCAGAGCGTGCAGTGCTGCGCCATGGCTGACCGCCAGCACGGTCTGGCCCCGGTGGGCCTGTTTCACGTAAGCCACAAAATCGCTCACCCGGGCCATCAGAGCGGGCAGGCTCTCGCCGCCCGGGGCGGGCACAAAGTGGGCCGGGTCCGCGAAGAAGGGGGCGAAGTCGTCGCCCAGGGTGCGGGGGGCCTTGCCCTCCCAGTCGCCGAAGGCGATCTCCTTGATGCGCTCGTCGGTGCGTACTTTTTCGGCGGGCCAGCCGCTCACCAGCACGGCGGTCTCCACCGCACGGCTTAAGGGGCTGGAATACACCGCGTCAAACTGCACGCCGGAAAGCCGCTGCCGGGCTTCCTCGGCCTGGCTGCGGCCGGTGTCGTTCAAAGGGATGTCCGTCTGGCCCTGCAGACGGCCCGCCAGGTTCCAGTCGGTCTGGCCGTGGCGCACGAGATAAAGCCGGGTAGGCTGCATGGGAATTTCCACTTCCTTCTATCTATAGTATAAGGGCGGCAGGGAAACCGGGGGAGAAAAGGGCAAAATTACCACTTGGCCTTGGTCTCAACCACCTTGCCCGCGATGAACAGCTGGTTGAGTTCCTCGCCGCGGATCACCTTTTCCTCATAGGCCGGGTTGAAGGGCTGCAGAATCACCGCGTTGCCCCGCTGAATGTACTTTTTCAGGGTGCCTTCCCCCTCGCCGAAGACCATCACGCCCAGGTCGCCGTTTTCCAGGGTGGGCTGGCGGTGCACCAGAGCCAGGTCGCCGTCCTGGATGCGGGGCTCCATGCTGTCGCCCTTGACCACCAGATAAAAATAGTTGGCGGGGTCCTTCACGCAGGCGTATTCCACCCCGTAGTCTTCCTCAAAGGCCAGCGAGCCGTAGCCCGCGCGCACGGTGCCGATCACTGGGATGGGGCTTTCCGCATAGGGCAGGGAAGGGGCCGCGGGTTCGGCGGGCTGCTCGCTGATGCCCAGCAGGTAATCCGCCGAGGTTTCCAGCAGCTCGGCCAGACGGGCCAGAGTAGCGGGGTCCGGCGAGGAGCGGCCGGTCTCCCATTTGCCCACCGCCTGCTGGGTCACGCCCAGATGTTCGGAAAGACTTTTCTGGCTCAGGCCCAGCTCCTTGCGCAGCTGCTTCAAGCGTTGTGGGAACATGTGTGAACACTCCTTTCTTGCTGGCTTCATTATACAACTAAAAATTGTTCTTGTAAATAAAATACGCGAAAAAGTTGTGAAAATGCCATTGACAACAACTGATGGTTGTTGTAGAATGAAGCCACAACAACCAGTCAGGCCACGAAACGGGGCCGGCAGTGCAAAGGAGCGGTTCTGAGATGAAACGAATGATCTGTGATTCCATGCTGGTGCTGGGCGCTCTGGCCTTCGTTGTGGTGGCGGGCGCGGCGGTGGAGGGCACCATGCCCCTGGCGGCCGCGCTGGGCCTGATGGCTCTGCTGGCCGGGGGCATGCGCGGCATTGCCCGGCTGGAAAAGCCCCGGGCCGTCTGCCGGGTGCGCCATGGGCGGGGCCGTTATCGCCGCCCCGCTCCCCGGCCCCGGAAGGCCGAGGCGCTGCGGGCGGCCTGAGAAAGAGTGTTCGGTGCACCTCGCGCCCCCCTTGCGGAGTGCACCGGCGCTTTTTTAAAAAATGTTCGATTTTTTTAAAAAAGATGGTTGACAAACCTGTGACCCTGTGATAACATAGATAACGCACTAGCGATGGCGTGTGTGATGGCCACTCTTGGAGAGGTGTCCGAGTGGTTTAAGGAGCCGGTCTTGAAAACCGGTGACCCGCAAGGGCCGTGGGTTCGAATCCCACCCTCTCCGCCATTTTAATTTCATATTTTGATATGGACTTTGCTCTGGAGAAGTACTCAAGAGGTCGAAGAGGCGCCCCTGCTAAGGGCGTAGGTCGGGAAACCGGCGCGAGGGTTCAAATCCCTCCTTCTCCGCCAGAACAGCCGCTCGGATTTTTCGAGCGGCTGTTGTTTTTTCAGAAGTTCCGGTCAGGCGTGGGATTTGAACCCGAAGCGCCGGGGACCGGCGGGGGTGCGGGGACGGGCCGCCGCCAGTGGCGGAAACAGGGAGAAGCCCGCACCGCAGCGGTCGGAACGCGGCAAGGCGGCACAGGCCGCCGCAGACCGGGTTCCGGGCACCGCAAGGGGGTCTGCGAAGCAGGTTCAAATCCCTCCTTCTCCGCCAAAAACCCCGAACGCGTTTGCGTTCGGGGTTTTCCTTTTTCACTCTTCACTGAAGCTGCCAAAAGGGAGATTGGAAGTGAACAGCGAGCAGTGAAGAAGAAAGGTGTGCCGCAGAGCACTTTTTCCACATGCGGGCTTGTTTTCTGTGGAAAATCCGCTGCCGCCGAAGGGCTGCAGCTGTGCCAGAAAACATTCCCCGGAAGCCGGGCCGGAAACAGGCTGCAGAAAAATCGCCGGGTTCGCCTGCAAAATCACCAGTAGATCAACGCCTTTTATGCCAAAATAGCAGCAGTTCGTGAAAAATAAAACCGTTTTTCACAATTTGATATACTTTATTATAAAGAGTAGTGTATAATGTACAGCAGGATTCTTTCAACCTTATTATGATCATAAAAAATGCAGGGGCCGAAAAGCCGATGAGGCTGTGTGGTGGGTAAAGGCACCCTGCAGGGGAAAGCGAGAGGTATCGTTATATGGATCAGACCAATACCAAACGTAAGATCATGGTAATCGGCCACCGCAACCCGGATACGGATTCCATCTGCTCGGCCATTGCCTATGCCAACCTGAAAAACAAGACCGTGGGCCCCTGGCACGAAGCCTGCCGTGCAGGCGAGATCAACCAGGAGACCGCCTTCGTGCTCAAGCGCTTTGGCACCAAGACCCCCCGCCGCTGCCTGAACGTGAGCGCTCAGGTGCAGGACATCGACATCCGCCCTGTGCCCGGCGTTCTGGGCGACACCACCATGCGCCGGGTCTGGGAGACCATGCGCGACACCCAGGCCAACAGCCAGCCCATCGTGGACGATAAGGGCATGCTGCAGGGCCTGATCACCCTGGGCGATCTGGCCGTGGCCAACATGGACAGCCTGGATACCCACGCCCTGAGCAACGCCCGCACTCCCATCAAAAACGTGGTGGAGGTTCTGGGCGGCACCGTGCTGGCCGGCGACACCAGCGGCTATTTTGAGAAGGGTAAGATCGTCATCGGCGCCTCCAGCCCCGAAGTGCTGGAGACCACCATGGAGGCCGGGGACATCGTGCTGGTGGCCAACCGCTACGAGACCCAGCTGTGCGCCATCGAGATGGGCGCCGCCTGCGTGGTGGTGTGCATGGAGTCCGCCGTGGCCAAGACCATTGTGAAGCTGGCCGCCGAGCGCGGCTGCCTGCTCATCAGCAGCCCCTACGACACCTATGCCGTTTCCTGCCTGATCAAGCAGAGCGTGCCTGTAAGCACCCACATGACCCCCCGCGACAAGCTGCGCACCTTCCTGCCCAGCACCCCCGTGGATGAAGTGAAGAAGGTCATGAGTAAGGTGCGCGACAACTACTTCCCGGTGCACACTTCCGCCGGCAAGTATCTGGGCCTGATCAGCCGCCGTAACCTGCTGAACCTGCAGCGCAAGCGGCTGATCCTGGTGGACCACAACGAGAAGACCCAGTGTGTGGACGGCTGGGAAGAGGCCGACATCCTGGAGGTGGTGGACCATCACCGCCTGGGCAGCCTGGAGACCAGCCAGCCTGTTTTCTTCCGCAACCAGCCGGTGGGCTGCACCTGCACCATTGTGTACCAGATGTACCAGGAACAGGGCGTGGAGATCGAGCCCCACATTGCGGGCCTGATGCTCAGCGCCATTCTGTCCGACACGCTGTGCTTCCGTTCTCCCACCTGCACCCCCGTGGACGAGGCTGCCGCCCGTGCGCTGGCCAAGATCGCCGGGGTCGAGCCCGAGGCGCTGGCCAACGAGATCTTCGAGGCCGGCGAGAATCTGGAGGGCCGCGCCGCTGAGGACGTGTTCTTCCAGGACTTCAAGATCTTTACCCATGGCGATCTTCGCTTTGGCGTGGGCCAGGGCAGCTACATGAGCGAAAAGAACCGCCAGCGCGCTGCCGAGCTGCTGCGCCCCTATCTGCCCGAGGCCCTCAAGCGCGAGGGCGTGCAGATGATCTTCTTCATGCTCACCAGCGTGAAGGAGCAGTCCAGCAAGGTGCTGTTCTGCGGCGAGGGCGCCGAGCAGCTGATCGGCACCGCCTTCCGCTGCGAGCGGGACACCGACGGCAGCGTGGTTCTGCCCGGCGTGGTCAGCCGCAAAAAGCAGATGATCCCCGCCATGCTGGATACGCTGGCCCAGATGTGATCCGGGCTTGCCGCAGGCAAAACAGCGGAATTTCTGTTTCAATCCATCCCCGCCGCCGGTTATGTTCAGCCGGCGGCGGGCTTTTTTTGTAAAAGGCGCAAAAAATCGCTGAAAAGTATCAAATTATTGCGTCAAATAGAAAAAGAAAAATTGTAAACTGCGTGAGATTTTGATATGATTAAAATAACGCGATAAAACGCGGGAACAGGGGAGAAGTAAAACGTTTGCCCACTGGAAACGGTCAGTTCCCGCGTTTTGAGGAAGGAATGGAAAGAGGATGGAGTTTGTGCTGGGAACGGCGGCGTTTGCTGCCTTTTTTGCCTACGACGTGAACAGCGTGCGCCCGGTACGGCCCTGGTTCCACCGGCTGTTTGCGGTGGGCTGCGTGCTGCTGGCCGCAGCCACCGGGTTGCTGGTGTGGAACTGCCGGGCTTTTTTTGCGTTCAGCGGTGCGGCGCTGGCGCTGGGGGTGCTGGCAGCGGTGTTTTTGGCCCTGATGGTCTACACCCTGTTTTTTGCGCTGCCCTTCAGCGCCACTTACCTGGAAGAAAACGCCCCCCGAAAGGCTTATACGGGGGGCATGTACGCGCTGTGCCGCCACCCCGGCGTGCTCTGGTTCGCCGGGGCATATTTATGCCTGGGGCTGCTGCTGGGCGCGCCCAAAGCGGCGGTGTTCGCCCTGGTCATGACCGGGCTGAACATCGCTTACGTTCTGTTTCAGGACTGCTGGACCTTTCCCAAAAGCTTTGTGAACTATGAGGAATACCGCCGCACCACGCCCTTTCTGCTGCCCACGCCGGGCAGTGCCGTGCGCTGTGTGCGGACCTGGAAGGGGGGCGCGGAGCAATGAGTCTGCAGGATAAGCTGGACCACCAGGAATACGACGAGGTCTGGAGCCAGTATTGCGGCTTTCTGGACCTGAGCATGGAAGAGTATATGGCCATCCAGAAGCGGCTGATGGCCGAGCAGATCCAGCTGTGGAGCGGCTGCATGCTGGGTCAGTCCATCCTGAAGGGCAAAAAGCCCGCCACCATCGAGGAATTCCGCCGCATGGTGCCCCTGACCAGCTACGAGGACTATGCCGATATTTTGCTGCGCAAGAATGCCAGTATGCTGCCGGACAATCCGGTCATCTGGATCCAGACCACCTGGGAGGGCGGGCGGCACCCCATCAAGCTGGCCCCTTACACCCGCAGCATGCTGGACACCTTCCGGGACAATGTGGTGGCCTGCCTGATTCTGAGCACCAGCCGCAAGAAGGGCAGCTTCAATGTGGACAAGACCGACAAGGTGCTTTACGGCCTGGCCCCGCTGCCCTACGCCACCGGCCTGTTCCCGCTGGCGCTGAACGAGGCCATCGACATCAAGTTTTTGCCCGCCGTGAAGGATGCGGTGAATATGAGCTTCAGCGAGCGCAACAAGCTGGGCTTCAAGATGGCCATGCAGCAGGACGTGGAATACTTCTTCGGCCTGGGCAGCGTGGCCTACGCGGTGAGCCAGAGCCTTTCCCAGATGGGCGGCAGGGCGAAGCTGAAGCCCGCCGATCTGCTCAAGTTCCGGCCGGACATGCTTTTGCGCATCGCCCGGGCCAAGAGCCGCTGCAAAAAGGAGAACCGGCCCTTAAAGCCCAAGGACCTGTTCCATCTGAAGGGCTTCATGGTGGCGGGCACCGACAACCGCTGCTACAAGGACGATCTGGAGGAGCTGTGGGGTGTGCGGCCCATGGAGCTGTTCGCGGGCACCGAGCCCTCCATCATCGGCACCGAGACCTGGACCCGCAACGGCATGTATTTCTTCCCGGATACCTGCTTTTATGAATTTTTGCCCATTGCGGACACCATCCGCCTGATGGACGAGCCGAACTACAACCCCCGCACCTACCTGATGGACGAGGTGGTGCCCGGCGAGGTGTATGAGATCGTGCTCACGGTGCTCAAGGGCGGCGCCTTCGCCCGCTACCGGGTGGGCGACACCTACCGCTGCGTGGGCCTTTCCAGCCGGGAGGACGGCACCAGTGAAGGAGTACACCGCCGAAAACCGGCCCTACTTCCATCTGTATGTGGAGGTGGAAAAGAGCGAGTTTTTGAACCGGGCGGTGAACACCCAGGTGCTGCGTGACCTTCTGACCACCTATTTTAAGTACACCGATCAGGACTACCGGGATCTGAAAAAGATCCTGGGCATGGACCCGCTGAAGGTGACCATTCTGCGCAGCGGCAGCTTTGCCGAATACTGCGCGACCCACGGGCGGCCGCCCCGCCATATGAACCCGGACAACTACGCCATGGAGGCCCTGCTGCAGAATCAGCGCGCCGGAACCTGGCGGCCGGGCAGGAGGTGATTCCAATGGACATGTACGGTTATATCTCGGCCATTGCCCTGTTTATCTACGCGGCCATCTTTCTGGTGGTGCTGGCCTCCCGCAAAACGCGGGAGCTGTGGTCCTTTCTGTGGCTGCTGGTGACCATGGTCTGCTGGGCCGGCGGCTCCATGCTCATGCGCTGGCAGGTGGCGCCCTCCTATCAGGTGTGGTACCATGTGTCCATTGCCGGGCTGCTGCTCATGGCCTGCGCCTACTACCGCTTTTTGAGCGATTTTGTGGAACGATCCGGCGGTGTGTGGGAGAAAATTTATCTGCTGGTCATGGCGGGCATCATTGCGGTGAACGTGAAGACCGGCTTTTTCCTGGCCGCGCCCCAGCTTCTGGACCGGGGCGACGAGGTGGTGTTTGAATACACCATCACCTGGCCGGTGCTGCTGTTGTTTGTTGCGGTGGGCTGGGTCATGGCCCACAGCCTGTACCATCTGTGGAGCGCCTACCGGGAACGGCCCGCCTACCGGGGCCAGTTCAAGCCGGTGACCCAGGGCATTGTGCTCATGTTCGCCGGTCACGCGGCGCTGCTGCTGCCGATGTTCGCGGGCTTCCCCATCGACATTCTGGCCGGTGTGGGCAACGCGCTTCTGCTGTTTTACGCGCTGGTGAAAAAGCGGCTGTTCAAGCTTCGGCTGCTGGCCTCCGAGAGCGTGTGCTACATGGTGGGCCTGATGCTCACCTTCATTTTGTTCTATAATCTCAAGCCCTACCTGATGAAGCATCTGGAGGCGCTGGTGCCCGCCGCGGGCGATTACGAGGTGATCCTGTTCGCGGTGTCGTTCTTTGTGACCGCGGGCATCTTCTCCTGGTTGTGGCGCAAGCTGGTGAACAATGTGTTCGTGCGGGAGGAGAACCGCCAGAGCGATGCGCTGAACGAATACAGCACCACGGTGGCCCGCCTGCTGAACGTGCAGGACATCCTGGAAAAGACCGTGGAGGTGATCCGGGAGGGGGCCAGCGTGGGCGGCGTGTACGTGTGCACCCGCAACGCGACCACCGGCGATTATGACGCCCGCTACAGCGACCAGCCTCTGAAGGATCTGTCCTTCTCCATCCGGGCGGACAGCCCGCTGGTGCAGGTACTGCGCCGCAGCCAGTGCATCGGCTGGCGGCAGTTCGAGACCACCGTGGACTACAAGGCCATGTGGGACAGCGAGAAAAACCAGCTGCGCTACCTGCGGGTGGCGGGCGGTGTGGCCCTCACCGGCGAGGAGGGCGACATGCCCGGCCTGATCCTGGTGTCCGAGGGGCAGGGCAAGCACCGGGTCAGCAGCCAGGACATGCAGTGGATGCTGTCGGTGGCTTCGGTGGCATCCATCGCCCTGAAAAATGCCGCCCTCTATGAGCAGGCCTACTACGAGGCCCGGGTGGACGATCTGACCGGCCTTTTGAACCGCAAGCACTTTTTACAGGTGCTGGACGAGCAGTTCGAGAGCACCCAGGAGAGCACCCTGGCCCTGATGATCGTGAACGTGGACGACTTCAAGCTGTACAACCAGCTTTACGGCCAGAAGGAGGGCGATCTTGCCCTGCGCCGCATTGCGGACATCATCCGCAGCAGTGTGGGCGACAACGGCTTTGTGGCCCGCTACAACGGCAAGGAATTCGCGGTGCTGCTGCCCCGCTACGATGTGCTGGCCACCCGCACCCTGGCGGAGTCCATCCGGGATCAGGTGTTCAACATGAACCGCCGCACCGTGGACCACAAGCTGAAGGTGCTGACCCTGAGCATCGGCATCAGCGCCGCGCCCTTTGACGCGGCCACCAGCCGGGAGCTGATGGACAACGCCGACATGGCGGTGTACCACGTGAAGCACAGCGGCAAAAACGGCATCGAGATCTTCCAGTCGGTGCTGCGCAAGGCGGATGACGAAGCCGAAAAGGTGGACCACGAGCACATCTACCAGGAATACGAGCAGACGGTGCTGGCCCTGATGGCTGCCATCGACGCCAAGGACCACTACACCTTCAGCCACTCCCACAACGTGGCCTACTATGCCACCTCGCTGGCGAAGGCCGCGGGTCTGAACGCGGATATGATCGAGATCGTGCGTCAGGCGGCTTTGCTGCACGACATCGGCAAGATCGGCATTCCCGAGACGGTGCTGAACAAGAACGGTAAGCTCACCGAAGAGGAATATGAGCAGATGCAGGGCCACGTGGAGGCGGCGGTGGGCATCATCCGCTACCTGCCCGCGCTGGATTACATCATCCCGGCGGTGATCGGCCACCACGAGCGGTACGACGGCCGGGGCTACCCCCGGCGCATCGGCGGCGAGGACATCCCGCTGCTGGCGCGCATTCTGTGCATTGCCGATTCCTTTGATGCCATGACCAGCAAGCGCTGCTACAAGGAGGCCGTGAGCCTGGAGCGGGGCATTCAGATCCTTACCCAGGAGGCGGGCCGCCAGTTTGACCCCAAGCTGGTGCCGATATTCGTGGCCGAGCTTGAGCGGGGCGGCATCCAGCTGGCGGGCCAGCGCAAGAGCGCGGTCCAGTGATAGGGACCGTCCATTGCCGCTTTGCCCCAAAGCCGCAATATTTTGCCAAAAACGGATAACCAGGAGCAAGCGGTGCGCTGCCCTTTTGGGGTAGAATATAAAGGGCAGCACCGCAGGGTTCCGGGCAGCGGAAAGGACCGGAGCATTCCGAACCGGCCCGCCGCCCGGGGGAACGCCAAAAGGAGGACCCAGCATGGACAATATGACCTTTGAACAGGCCGAGCAGCTGCTCACCCCCGCTCAGAAGGACCGGATCGCCCGGTGCCTGTGGGAGGAGCTGCATCTGCCCCAGGGGCTGAATGAGGTGGAAAAGGCTTTTGCCTTCGGCCTCTATACCTTTGTGCAATACGAGGATAAAGGTGCGCTGCGCCAGTATTTCCTTTCCGAAGAGGGAAAGGCCGAGCCGGAGCAGCCCGCACCGGCCCCGAAGCCCCAGTCAGAGCCGGAGCATGCGCCCGCCCCGGAGCTGCCCCGGACCCGCCCGGATGCGTGTGCGGAAAACCCGGTTTTGTTGGAAAACAAACATACTGAACCGGTAGGAATAAACTATACTGAAGCCGTACCCAAAACAACCGCCCCTGCCGCCGAGCTGCCCAAGGCCGCGCCGGCAGTGGGCGCAGCCAAAGGAGGAAGGCCCATGTATCCCTACATTAAAAATATTCCCCACGAGCAGACCCAGGATCTGGCAGCGCTGGTGAGCGTGCAGCCGGGCCAGATCGTCAGCCGCACCCTGGCCCAGAACCCGGCGGTGAGCCTGACCCTGTTCGCCTTTGATGAGGGCGAGGAGATCAGCACCCATTCCTCCGAGGGCGATGCCATGGTGCAGGTGCTGGAGGGCGAGGGCCTGTTCACGGTGGACGGTGTTGAGCATACCGTCGCGGCCGGTCAGGTGCTGGTGATGCCCGCGGGCAAGCCCCATGCGGTGTACGCGCCCCGCAGCTTCAAGATGCTGCTCACCGTGGTGTTCCCCCGCAAGGACTGAGAGCGGCGGCCACAAAAATTTGTTTTACCGCGGCCCGGTGCGGGAGGGAGAGAGCCCGTACCCGCCGCGATAACGCCCAGCGATGGGCGAACCGATATTTATTTACCATCCAAATACAGGAGGGCACAGGCCAATGAGACAGGAATGGAAGGATTTTACCCCCGGCGTCTGGCAGAATGAGATCAACGTGCGGGACTTCATCCAGAAGAACTACACCCCCTACGAGGGCGACGAAAGCTTTTTGCAGGGTCCCACCAAGGAGACCGGCGAGCTGTGGGCTCAGGTCATGGACCTGACCGCCAAGGAGCGGGAGGCCGGCGGCGTGCTGGACATGGACACCCGCGTCATCTCCACCATCACCTCCCATGGTCCCGGCTATCTGGACCAGAGCAAAGAGAAGATCGTGGGCTTCCAGACCGATAAGCCCTTCAAGCGCTCCTTGCAGCCCAACGGCGGTATCCGCATGGCCATGAAGGCCTGCGAGGACAACGGCTACCATGTGGACCCGGAAGTGGTGGAGATCTACACCAAATACCGCAAGACCCACAACGAGGGCGTGTTCGACGCCTACACCCCCGAGATGCGCGCCTGCCGTTCCAGCCACATCATCACCGGCCTGCCCGATGCCTACGGCCGCGGCCGCATCATCGGCGACTACCGCCGCGTGGCCCTGTACGGTGTGGACCGTCTGATCGAGGACAAGCAGAACCAGAAGGATTCCACCCGCGTGATCATGTATTCCGACGTGATCCGTGAGCGCGAGGAGCTGAGCGAGCAGATCAAGGCCCTGAAGGAGCTGAAGGAGCTGGGCAAGATCTACGGCTTCGACATCTCCCAGCCCGCCAAGAACACCCAGGAGGCCATCCAGTGGCTGTACTTCGGCTACCTGGCCGCGGTGAAGGAGCAGAACGGCGCCGCCATGAGCCTGGGCCGCACCAGCACCTTCCTGGACATCTACGCCCAGCGCGACCTGGCCGACGGCACCTTCACCGAGAGCGAAATCCAGGAGATGGTGGACCACTTCATCATGAAGCTGCGCCTGGTCAAGTTCGCCCGTACCCCCGAGTACAACGCCCTGTTCAGCGGCGACCCCACCTGGGTCACCGAGTCCATCGGCGGCGTGGGCATCGACGGCCGGCCCCTGGTCACCAAGATGAGCTTCCGTTACCTGCACACGCTGGAGAACCTGGGCACCGCTCCCGAACCCAACATGACCGTGCTCTGGTCCACCCGTCTGCCCCTGGCCTTCAAGCGCTACTGCGCCAAGATGAGCATCGCCACCAGCTCCATCCAGTATGAGAACGACGACCTGATGCGCGTGACCCACGGCGACGACTACGCCATCGCCTGCTGCGTGTCCAGCATGCGTGTGGGCAAGGAGATGCAGTTCTTCGGCGCCCGCGCCAACCTGGCCAAGTGCCTGCTGTACGCCATCAACGGCGGCGTGGACGAGATCAGCAAGAAGCAGGTTGGCCCCCGCTTCCGCCCCATCACCGACGAGTACCTGAACTACGAGGACGTGATGCAGCGCTTCGACGACATGATGCAGTGGCTGGCCCGGGTGTACGTGAACGCCCTGAACATCATCCACTACATGCACGACAAGTACTGCTACGAGCGCATCCAGATGGCCCTGCACGACAAGGAGGTCACCCGCTGGTTCGCCACCGGTATTGCGGGTCTGTCCGTTGTGGCCGACTCCCTGAGCGCCATCAAGTACGCCAAGGTAAAGACCATCCGGGACGAGAACGGCATCGTGGTGGACTACGCGGTGGAGGGCGACTTCCCCAAGTACGGCAACGACGACGACCGGGTGGACCAGATCGCCCACGACATCGTGCACCGCTTCATGCAGCACATCAAGTCCAACCACACCTACCGCGGCGGCAAGCCCACCACCTCCATCCTGACCATCACCTCCAATGTGGTGTACGGCAAGAACACCGGCTCCACCCCGGACGGCCGTAAGGGCGGCGAGCCCTTCGCCCCCGGCGCCAACCCCATGCACCATCGCGACAGCCACGGTGCGGTGGCATCCCTGAGCTCGGTGGCAAAGCTGCCCTTCAAGGATGCCCAGGACGGCATCTCCAACACCTTCTCCATCATCCCCGGTGCGCTGGGCAAGGAGGATCAGGTGTTCTTCGGCGAGATCGAGCTGGACATGCCCCACGACTGCGCCTGCTGCGAGCCCAACGTGGAGCTGTAAGCGGTCATTTCAAGCAGTAAAAAAGCAAGCAATCCCCGGCGGCGGGGTGCAGCCTGCGCCCCGCCCCGTATTTTCAATTCCCCAAGTGAAAAGGAGTGTATTCACTATGAAGATCAGCGATTCTCAGATTGACAACCTGGTTGGCCTGCTGGACGGCTACGCCGAAAAGGGCGGCCATCACCTGAACGTGAACGTGTTCACCAAGGAGACCCTGCTGGATGCGCAGGCCCATCCCGAAAAGTACCCCCAGCTGACCGTGCGCGTGTCCGGCTACGCGGTGAACTTTAACAAGCTCACCAAGGAGCAGCAGGATGAGGTCATCAGCCGTACCTTCCACGAAGGCATGTAAGATGGAAACCGAACAAACCGCACCGCTCACCGGGCGCATCCATTCGGTGGAAAGCTTCGGCACCGTGGACGGGCCGGGCATCCGGTTCGTGGTGTTCTTTCAGGGCTGCCCCATGCGGTGCGCCTTCTGCCACAACCCGGACACCTGGGCCTTTTCCGGCGGCCAGATGATGACCGCCGACCAGCTGCTGGACCAGTACGAGAAGAACAAGAGCTTTTATAAGGGCGGCGGCATCACCGCCACCGGCGGCGAACCGCTGGCCCAGCTGCCCTTTCTTACCGAGCTGTTCCAAAAGGCAAAGCAGCGGGGCATCCACACCTGCCTGGATACAAGCGGCATCTTTTACACCGACAAGAAAAAGGACCGGTTCGCGGAGCTGTTCGCGGTCACCGACCTGGTGCTGCTGGACTTCAAGCACAGCGACGAGGCGGGCCACAAGGCTCTGACCGGCCAGCCCCAGGCCCCGGTTCTGGCCTTCGCCGCCGCGCTGGAGGCAGCGGGCGTGCCCATGGTGGCCCGTCATGTGGTGGTGCCCGGCCGCACCGACGGCGAAGAGCACCTGCACCGGCTGGGCCGGATGCTGGGCGGCTACCGGAACCTGAAGGGTCTGGAGGTGCTGCCCTACCACACCATGGGCGTGAACAAATACAAGGCCCTGGGCCTTACCTACCCCCTGGAAGGGGTGCCCGCCCTGGAAAAGGCAGCCGCCGCCAACGCCCGGCAGATTCTGCTGGACGAGATCCGCGCTGTGCGCGCCGGGCAGGCCAAGCCCTGACCGTTTCTTCAAAACAGAAAAATCCCCCCGAATGGCAGATGTGCCGTTCGGGGGGATTTTTTGTTGTGTGATCGATTCAGGGGCATTGCAGCCGCAGGCCCCGGCGCTGGGTGTAGTATTCCAGTGCGTCCCGCACCGTTTTTTCCGGCCAGCCGGTGGCCTCCGCCAGCTGCCAGGGCTCGGTGTAGCCGTCCGCCACCAGCGCCTGCAATTCCGAAAAGGGCAGGTAGTGCTCGTAGTGCCAGCGGTTGGCCCGGTCCTCGTGCTGGGCCACCAGCTCGAAGGGGCTGTGCACCGCGTGGGTGGCCCCGGTGGCGCAGTGGCCCACCTCATGGGCCAGGGCGGCAGCGTAGTCCGCCATGGTCTCGAACTGGTCAAAGTCCAGAAAAATGCCGTAGCGGCCGTCCATTTCCAGGGTGGCGGCGTCTGCAAAGCCGATGGAATAGGGTCCTTGCTTTCGTTGTGCAAGGCATAGGTGAAGTCGTCGAAGGTGACGGTGGGCATACCGTAAAGATAGTTCATGTCCACCCCGAACAGGGCCGCAATGGCCTCCATGGTGGCGGTGTCCGGCTCGCGCTCGCCCCGCTCATACATGCTGATGGCGCTGCGGCTGATGCCCAGACGCTCGGCCAGCTGGGGCTGGGTGAGCCCCTTCTGCAGCCGAAGCTGCTTTAAGATGGATGCAAATTGACCCATATGATCGACTCCTTTCCGGTTTCTGTATTGATGATAGCACGAAATGTGGATTTTGTAAAGAAAATATTCACAAAGGGTGTTGACACGATTCGTGAATTGATGTAGAATGAATCCACCGAAGAAACCGGAAGATTTTTCCATAAAATCCGGTTCGGTGTATTTTTTTATTTTATAAAGACACGAAACGTGACTTTATAAAAAGAATTATTTATTATACCACAAAAAGTGCCCGATATCTCGGGCCGCAAAGGAGGGCGATGCGGTGGGAAGCTGGCAGGGCCTCGGGCCGAACCGGGGCCGATTTGTGAACGGGGCCGACGGCTTTGCCGTCGCCTGCCAGGGCTGCGGCATCCTGCAATGGGATGAGCGGGCGGCAGAGGCGGCGGAGTTCAGGGCCATGCTGGTGGAATGGTATTTTTCCGGCAACTGGATCTGGAAGGAGGACGAGCATGAACACGAAATGGACCTGGCGGGGCTGCGAGCGCTGCCAATGGAAGCGGGACGGCGAGGGCAACTGCCTGCTGCCGGTGTGTATGAAGCAGGTGTACAGAGGGAGGAAAAAGCGGAATGAACAGCAGAGCCGAGACTTTGGAATTTTTGCGCAGTTACCAGACCCAGCTGCACGAGGCACGTCTGGTGAGCGAGCAGCTGCGGGAGCTGGAAGCGGTGATCACCCGGATCACCCCCTATCTTGGCCAGGGGGTGCAGGTGGTGCGGGGGCCGAATCTGCATAAGCTGGAGCAGAGCGTGGAGCGGCTGGAGGCGCTGCGGGGGGAATTGGCCCAAAAGCTGGACGCGGCGGCCAAGGCCCAGGCCCGGGTGGTGGTGGCCATCGAGCTGCTGGAGGACGAGCGCACCCGCCAGATGATGCGGGCACGCTATCTGCTGGGCAAGACCTGGGTGGAGATTGGCCAGATGCTGGACATGGACGAGCGCTGGCTGCGCCGCCAGCATGATCGGGCGCTGAAGTGCATCTGTATGGGGGAAGCGCACCCGGCGGCATGAAACCGCGAAAAGCCCGGTCAAAAGGTAAAATTGACCCGGAAAACCCGGAAAAAAACAGGATTTGACCCTGGAAAGCCCGGTTCGACCCGTGCTATCCTGTATCATGAGGAAAGTAGGCGGCGGGGCCCGGAACAAAAACCGGGCTCCCCGCCTTTTTCCATCCAAATTTTTCAGGAAAGGAGTGTGAGTGCCGATGGCCGCGCGCAAAAAAGAGGACCCCGCCCAGCGGCTGCGCCAGGAGCTGATGGCTATTGCCATGGGAGAAAAGGCCTACCCGGAATACGGCAAGAACGGCGAGGAGATGATGCAGCTGCCCAGCCTTGCCAGCCGGATGAAGGCCATGGAGATGCTGGCAAAGCTGCTGGATGCCCCGACGGCCCAGCCCGTGCCCCGGGTGGTGCTGGTGGATGACATCCAGTGAACGCCGGGCGCTGGGCGGGCTGATCGCCCCGGCCTTCCATGAGGCCCACAAGGCGGTGCGCCGGGGTCAGGTGGGGGAGTTGGTGCTCACCGGCGGGCGGGGCAGCGCCAAAAGCAGCTGTGCGGCCATTGAGCTGCTGGTGCAATTGATGCGCCACCCGGACTGCCACGCCGTCGCCCTGCGCCGGGTGGGCCGGACCCTGCGCACCAGTGTGTGGAGCCAGCTGCTCTGGGCGCTGGAGCGGATGGGGCTGGACGGGGAGTTCGAGGCCAATGTGAGCCGGATGGAGCTGGTGCGAAAAACCACCGGCCAGTGCGTCTGGTGCTTCGGGCTGGACGACGCGGCCAAGCTGAAGAGCATCAAGCCACCCTTCGGGTACATCGGCGCGGTCTGGTTTGAGGAGCTGGACCAGTTCTCCGGACCGGACCAGGTGCGCAGCGCCGAGCAGAGCCTGCTGCGGGGTCAGGGGCAGAGCCTTGTGATCAAGAGCTTCAACCCGCCCCCGCTGCCCTCCAGCTGGGTCAACCGGTATGTGCGCCAGCCAAAGCCCGGCATGCTGGTGGTCCATTCCGACTACCGAAGCCTGCCGCCCCACTGGCTGGGCGAGCGCTTTCTGCAGGAGGCAGAGCATCTGCGGCTCACCAACGAGCGGGCCTACCGCCATGAATACCTGGGTCAGGTGGTGGGCAGCGGCAGTCTGGTGTTCGAGAATGTGAAGCTGGTCCCCATCCCGAAAGAGGAAATTGCCCGGCTGGAGCGGCGGTACCACGGGGTGGACTGGGGCTGGTTCCCGGACCCCTGGGCCTTCAACAGCTGCGGCTACGATGCCGCCCGGCGGGTGCTGTACATCTTCGACGAGGCCACCCGCCGCCGCACCTCCAACGCGGACACCGCCCGCATCCTGCTGGAAAAGGGCGTCTGCGCGGGGGACAGCGAGACCCTTATTGCGGACAGCGCCGAGGAGAAAAGCTGCCGGGATTACCGGTCCCTGGGCCTGCCCTGCCGGGGGGCGGAAAAGGGCCCCGGCAGCGTGAAGGCGGGCATGAAGTGGCTGCAAAGCCTGGCGGAAATCCGTATCGACCCGGCCCGCTGCCCGGACACCGCCAAGGAGTTCAGCGAGTATGAGTACGACCGGGACCGCTCCAGCGGCCAGGTGCTGGAGGGCTACCCGGACCGGGACAATCACCACATCGACGCGGTGCGCTACGCCACCAGCCGCATCTGGCGGCGGGCGGGGGGCTGAGCCGCGCCGGAAAAACAGGAAAGGAGAGAACAAATGCGCAAAATGAAGGAATGGTTCTGGCGGCGCTTTCTGCCTGAGTGGGCGCGGGACCAGCTGCTGCGGGAGAACGCGGCACTGCGCAGCCAGCTGGAACGGAAGGACCGGGAGATCGAGCGGCTGGAGGCCTACATCCAGGGCATGCAGGCCGGGGTGCGGGCCCGCAACCGGCTGGCCGCCCGCAGCTGGGAGGTGGAGGAATGAGTGTGTTCGGCGCTGCTCTGGGGCGGCAGATCCACAGCTTTGCCCAGGCCTACCCCGGCGCGCGGGACTGCACCACCGCCGCCATGAACGCCGCCATTGAGGACTGGTTTCGCCTTTACTTTGACCGGGAGGTGACCGACGAGGAGGACCCCTGCCAGCGGCTGCCCTACACGGTGGTGAGCAAGCTGAGCCGCAGCTGCTTTGCCGAGTACCGGGCCGCTGCCGACGGGGGCGAGCCCTTTGTGGCCGGGGTGCTGGCCGGGCTGGACGGGGTACGCCGCAAGGCCATGCAGCTGGCCCTGATCGGGGGTGAATGCTGGCTCAAGCCGGTGCCGGGGCCCGGGGGATTTGGTTTTTCGGTGATGCGGCGGGACATGGTCACGGTGCTGGGCCGCTCGCCGGACGGGGAGGCCACCGCCCTGGGCAGCGCGGAGCTGACCATGGAAAACGGAAAGTTTTATACCCTTTTGGAACGCCGCAGCCTGGATGAGGCGGGCCGTCTGGTGATCGAGAACAAACTCTTTTGCAGCTGGGACGGCCAGAGCATCGGCACGCCGGTGGGGCTGTCCGCCCTGCCCCGGTACGCGGCGCTGGAGCCCAAGGCGGTGGTGGGCGATGTGGGCGGTCTCGGCCTTGTGAGCCTGCGCCTGCCGCTGGAAAACTGCGTGGACGGCAGCCCCGACCCGGTGAGCGTTTACGCCGCGGCGGCGGGGCTGATCCACAACATCAACCGGAACGAGCGCCAGCTGGACCGGGAGTTCGACCACGGCGAGAGCCGGGTGTTCGCCTCGGCGGACCTGCTGGACAAGCGCAAGAACGGCCGCCCGGTGCTGCCGCCCGGCCTCTTCGTGGGCATCGACGACGACATCGCCAACACCGGCGTGACCGTGTTCGCCCCCGCTCTGCGGCAGGAAAGCTTTCTGGCCCGCAAGCGGGAGTACCTGCGCAATCTGGAAAGCCTGATCGGCTTAAAGCGGGGCATTCTGGGCGAGGTGGAGGCCGCACAGCGCACCGCCACCGAGGTGACCAGCAGCCAGGGCGACTACAGCCTGACCATTCAGGAGCTGCAGCAGCTGTGGGAGAGCGCGGTGCGCCGGGCGGTGGCCCTCTGCGGCAGGCTGGGCAGGCTGTACCGGATTCCCGGCGCCTTTCAGCCGGACCCGGCGCGGGCGGTGCGCATCGACTGGGGCAACGGCGTTCTGTTCGATAAGGACAGGGAATGGGCCGACACCCTGCAGCTGGTGAACGCCGGGCTGCTGAAGCCGGAGATCGCCCTGGCCTGGAAATACAGTCTGCCCTGGGAGACTGACGAGGATCTGGCCCGGGTACGCCGGCGGCTGATGCCCGAAAAAAAGGCCCCGAACAACTCATGAAAAACGGCTTGTGGCCCCACAGGGGGCGGCGGGCCTTTTGTTTTGCCCGAAACCCAATGGAACAGGAAAGGAGAAGAACAAAATGCAGGAATGGCTGAAGGAGCTGCTGGGCGAGGCCTACACCCCCCAGCTGGAGGAATCGCTGACCGCCGCGCTGGCCCAGCGCTTTGTGAACAGGGAGGAGCTGGACGCCCGGCAGGCCAAATGGAAGACCGAGCTGGAGACCGCCCGCGCCCAGGCAGCCGACTGGAAGCAGCAGGCCGAGCAGGCCCGCAAGTCGGCGGAGGAGCAGGTGGCGGCGGCCCGCTTTGACGCGGCGCTGGACACCGCCATCGGCAGGGCGGGCGGCCGCAGCGAAAAGGCCATCCGGGCCCTGCTGGACCTGGAGGGCCTGCGCACCAGCGCCGACCCAGAGGGAGCCATCGCCGCCGCACTGGAGCAGCTGGAGCAGGAAAACGGCTATCTCTTCGGCGGCATCACCCCGCCCCCCTACGCGGCGGGCACCGGTGCCAGCGCGCCCGGCGGCGAGCCGGATGAGGTGCTGCGCCGAGCCTTCGGGCTGGGCCGTGTCTGACCGGAGAACACCGGGGCCCCGGGGGCCTCCCGCGTTTTTGCCCCGCTGTTTTATGAGGTTTAAAATAAACAAATTGTATACAACAGGAGGAAAATACACTATGGCTAACAAGATCACTACCGCAGGCAAATTCATCCCTCTGCTGGACGAGGTGTACCGCACCGTGTCCCTGACCGCCAAGCTGGACGGCCCCGAGGAGCTGGTGCGCCAGGGCGCCAACGCCAACGAGCTGATCATTCCCATGATCGAGCTGCAGGGCCTGGGCGACTACGACCGCAACAGCGGTTATGTGTCCGGCGACGTGACCCTGACCAACGAGACCGTGAAATGCAACTTCGACCGGGGCCGCATGTTCACCGTGGACAACATGGACGACGCGGACAGCGCCGGCATCGCCTTCGGCCGTCTGGCGGGCGAGTTCATCCGCACCAAGGTGGCCCCTGAGCTGGACGCCTTCCGCTTCGCCAGCTACGCCTCCAAGGAGGGCGTGACCCAGAAGGAGGAAACCCTCGATGACGGCGCGGCGGTGCTGGCCGCCCTGCGCGTTGCCACCAACGCCATGGACGAGGCCGAGGTACCCATGGAGGACCGCCACCTCTTCATCACCCCCACCCTGGACGGCATGATCGCCGATCTGGACACCACCAAGAGCCGGGAGATCCTGTCCCGCTTTGCCAGCAAGACCCTGGTGCCTCAGACCCGCTTCTACACCGCCATCGACCAGAAGGACGGCCACACCGGCGGCCAGGAGGCGGGCGGCTACGCCAAGGCAGAAGGCGGCAAGGAGCTAAACTTCATGGTCATCCACAAGCCCGCCCTGATCCAGTTTGAAAAGCACGTGGCCCCCAAGATCGTGACCCCCGACCAGAACCAGGAGGCGGACGCCTACAAGTACGGCTACCGCAACGTGGGCGTGGCCGACGTGTACAAAAACAAGCTGGCCGGCGTGTACGCCAGCAACAAGCCCGCTTGAGCCTATGGTGGAGTACGCATTTTACCGGGACGTTTGGGCCGGTGAGATGACCGAGCAGGAGTTCGCGGCGGCCGAGCGGGCCGCCGCGGCTCAGCTGGGGCGCTACAAGCGCATCTACCGGGTAACGGCCCCGGAGGAAAACAGCGAGGCCCTGGCGGTGTGCGCCATGGCCGAGGCGATTCACTTTTATGAAGCGGCGGAAAACGGCCAGCTGCTGGCCGGGATGCAGCTGGGCAGCCTGAGCCAGACCAGCGCCGCCCCCGCGCCGGATGTAAGCCCCGCTGCCAAAAGCCGGGAGCTCTACCGCTGCGCCGGGCTGTATCTGGACATCCGGCGGGATGAACAGGGGGTGGCGGCATGCGGCTGACCGGGGGCTTGCCGGACTATCGCTTCTGCACCGATACCGTCACGGTGTATCATGCGGCGTTCCGGCCGGAATTTTCCTGCCGCCGCACGGTGCTGAAAGGAGTCTGGCTGGATAAGCGAGATTCCGGCGGGGCGGATGCCATCGGGGCCACCGTCCAGCGGTACTGCTTTCTGCTGGCGCCCTGCGGCGGGCAGTGGCCCGTCTGGCGGCCCGGCGGCGAGGGCGCGCAGCCGGGGGAAAGCTGGTTCTCGCTGGAGCCGGGGGACCGGGTGCTGCCCGGCGAGGGCCCGGAAATCGAGACGGCGAACCAGTGGCGGGCCTTTGTGCCCGCGGCGGTGCCGGGCCTTGCGGTGATCCGCGAGGTGGCGGCCAAGCAGCTGGGCGGACAGGTGCGTCACGTGGAGGCCCAGACCGAATGGTACAAAAAATGGTAAAGGAGGGAAACAGCATGCTGGAACAGCTGCGCAAATGGCTGGAAGGCTGGCCCGGCTGGGACAGCACACCACAAATTGCCATCGACGGGCTGGACCTGGCGGGGGGCGCGGTGTCGCTGCGGCCGGGCGGCGCGTCCGAGAGCAGTTTTAAAGAAAACATCCTGGGCGGGGGCCGGCTTTCCACCAGCTACCGGTTCTGGCTGGAGCTGCGGCTGGAAAAGCCGGTGGGCGACCCCGGCGCGGGGCTGCACAATGCGGCCCTGGTGCTGGCTTTGCAGGACTGGGTGAACACCCAGAACGCCCGGGGCCGGGTGCCCCTGCTTTTTGAATCCGGCCGCCAGAGCCTGCGGGCCATGGGTGCCGGGCTGCAGCAGGCCGGGCCGGATGGCCTGGCCCGCTACCGGCTGGAGCTGGTGGCGGAACACATCACCGAACTGAAAGGAGAAACAGATGGAGAAGAACAAGAAGATTGAGCGCAAGTGGATGGCCCACTACATCGACGCCGCCGAGCCCGGTGCGCTGGAGGGCAGCCCCAACTATGTGCGGCTGGGTAAGGATCTGGAGGAGTACAGCCCCGAGCTGAGCGCCAACGTGGAAAAGACCCGGAACATTCTGGGCGAGACCAGCACCCTGGTGACCAGCTACGAGAAGAGCGGCAGCGTGGAGACCTACTACGCGGTGGTGGGCGACCCCCTGTTTGAGCGGCTGCAGGGCATCGTGGACGAGTGCAAGATCCTGGACGGCTGTAACACCACCGTGGTGGAGGTGCACATGTGGGAAGAGGAGGACCCGGAAAGCGGCTTCCCCGCCGTGAAGGACGACGCGGTCATCGAGGTGAGCAGCTATGGCGGCGATTCCAATGGCTACCAGATCCCCTTCAACATCCATTACAAGGGCGCGCCGGTGAAGGGCCACTTCAAGGCGGACACCAAGACCTTTACCCCGGCCGAGGAGTAAGCCGTTTATCTGCCCCGCCCGGGCGGTTTTTTACAGCAACGTGGCACAGAACAGGGAGGAGTACAAATGCAGGAATTGAACATCGACACCGGCGTGCGGGAATATCGGATCAACGGCGGCGGGGTGCTGCGCTTCAACCCCAGCGACCCCAACGTGTACAGCCGGTTTTTGCAGGCGGCGGACCGGATCGCCGCCATTGAACAGGAAATGGCCGAAGAGGGCCGCGCGGCCCAGGCCACCGGCCAGAAGGCGCTGGAGCTGCTGGCAAAGGCCGACCGGTCGGTGAAGGAGGTGCTGGCCTGGGTGTTCGGCGAGGAAAATGACTTCGACCGGCTGCTGGGCGGCGTGAACCTGATGGCGGTGGCCGCCAACGGCGAGCGGGTGGTGACCAATCTGTTCGCGGCGCTGCAGCCCCAGGTGCAGGCCGGGGCCGAGGCCTTTCTGAGCGCGAAGGCCGAAGCCCTTGCCGCCGCCGCGGATGCCCGGGAGGCCGCCCGTCAGGAGGCGGCCCGGTGACCGGCTGGGACCTGCCCGAGACGCTGGAGATCGCCGGACGCAGCGAGCCCATCCGGGCGGACTTCCGGGAGGTGCTGGAGGTCATCCGCCTGCTGGACGATGCCGCCGAGCCGCCCGAGGCGCGGGCCTTTCTGGCCATGGGGGTGTTTTACCGGAAGTTTGCCGCCCTGCCTCCGGCGCTGCGGGGGCAGGCCATGGAGGCCATGCTCCGGTTTCTGGCGGGCGGCGAAGAGGACAGCGGCCCGGCGGGTCCCCGGCTGCTGGACTGGCAGCAGGATCTGCCCTTGATCGTGGCGGACGTGAACAAGGCGGCCGGGTGCGAGATCCGGGCGCTGCCCTTCGTGCACTGGTGGACTTTTCTTGCCTGGTTCGGGGCCATCGGGGAGGGGCAGCTGTCCGCCGTGGTGGCCATTCGGGACAAGCTGCGCCGGGGCAAAAAGCTGGAGGGCTGGGAGAGGGAATTTTATCAGCGCAACCGGGCCCGGGTGGACCTGAAGCCCCGCTACACCCCCGAGGAGCTGGCTGAGCGGGAGCGGCTGAACCGGCTGCTGAACGATTGAGAAAGGAGGGAAACGAATGGACAAGCAAACAACCTGGCTGGACCTGCTGGTGGGCGACGCCAGGCAGGCCGAGCGGGACACCCGCAGTACCGTGATGAAGCTGGCGGCGGATTACCGCAAACTGGGGCTGGACCAATCCGCCGCACTGCGGCTGGCCTGGCAGCAGGTGAAGGCCGCGCAGGACGAGGCCGCGTCCAGTGCCGGGCAGCTGTTGCAGGTGATGCAGGGGCAGCTGGGCGGGCTGGGCCAGGTGCTGGCGGGCTTTGCCGAGGGGCTGCGCAAGGTGGCCGAGGGGGTGCGCTGGCTGCTGTTCGGTGACGAGGCAGCTTCGGCCGAGGCGCTGGCCCAAAGCAGCCGGGATGCCGCCAAGGGCCAGCAGACCCTGACCAAGAGCACCAAGGCCGCCGCCAAGGCGGTGGCCCGCACGGTGCTGGGCATCGACGAGCTGAACCTGGTGCAGCAGCAGGCGGGCAGCGGGGGCGGTTCCTCTTCCGGCGGCAGCACCGGCACCGCGGGCGAAGAGGTGGACGAGGCGCAGAAAAAATGGATCGGCCTTGTGAACCTGCTCCGCCCAGTGCTGGACGAAGTGAACCGGCTGTTTGCCCCCAGCATCGCGGCCTGGAGCAAGGCCTTCGGCCAGCTGGCCCGGGCCGCCCAGAGCGCCTGGACCCTCATCCGGGACAGCGCCCTGGAATTGTGGGACACCGCCCTGCGTCCGCTGGGGGAATATCTTCTGGGGGAGTTCATCCCCAATATCGTGAACGCCTTTTCCGAGACCTTCGCCCCCATCGTGGGCGCGGTGGGCGAGCTTTTTCTGGAGCAGTTCGCCCGGAACTTCTCGCTGGGCTGCCAGCTGGTGGGCGACGCCATCCAGAATTATCTGATGCCGCTGCTGGGCTTTTTGCAGCAGGTGGTGCAGGATATGCTGGCCGCGGTGAGCGAGGCCTGGGCGGTGTACGGCCAGCCCATTCTGGACCGGATGGCCCAGGGCTTTGAGCAGCTGCGGAACTGGGTGCAGACGCTCTATTACGAGCTGATCCGCCCGGTGCTGGATGAGCTGATGGCCCGGCTGCAGGAGCTGTGGGAGGAGCATCTGGCCCCCCTGTGGGAAAACCTGACCCTTTTGTTCGGCGCGGTGATGGAGCTGATCGCCATGTTGTGGACCGATGCCCTTCTGCCGCTTTTGCAGAACATCACCGATCTTTTTGCGCCGGTGGTGGCTGCGGCAGTGCAGTACGTTGTGGACAGCTTTTTCAACGGGCTGGGGACCATCGCCAAGGTGGCGGACGGCATTGCCGGCGTGCTGCGCGGGCTGTGCGAGTTCGTGAGCGGTGTATTCACCGGCGACTGGGACCGGGCCTGGCATGGCCTGAGCAACATCTTTGAAAGCGTGTGGGACACCATGGTCGGCGTGGCAAAGCAGGGGGTGAACGGCATCATCGACCTGGTGAACGCCATGCTGCGGGCGCTGACCGGCGGCATGAACGCGGTGATCGACCGGCTGAACGGCATCGGGGTGGAGATCCCCTCCTGGGTGCCGGACTACGGCGGCCAGCGCTTCGGCGTGAACCTGCCCCGGGTGCCGGAATACCAGATTCCCCGGCTGGCAAAGGGCGCGGTGCTGCCCGCCAACCGGCCATTCCTGGCAGTGGTGGGCGACCAGCGGCGGGGCACCAACGTGGAGGCCCCGCTGGAGACCATCCGCCAGGCGGTGGCGGACGTGCTGGGCGGCGCGGGCGCGGCTCAGCTGTATGTGAGCCAGCCCATCGAGGTGAAGCTGGACGGCCAGGTGCTGTACCGCGCCATGGCGAAGATCGAGGCCAACCGGGGCGCGCGCATCGGCGGCGCCTTCGCCGAGGCCTATTGATCAGGATGCAGGAAAGGAGGTGGTGCCTATGGAGGGGCAGGCCCCGGCGGGGGCGAAGCAGGACCGAACAAAAATCAATCGAACAAAACAACAATTACACAAAAAAGGAGAACTGAATTATGGCTATGAATACCGGCGTTTATCCCGTATACGAAAACAAGTTTAAGGTGGGCACCGAGGGCCGTGCAAGCGAAGAGGGCGATATGGTCGCCATTGCCGAGCTGGAAACCTTTGAGGTGAGCATCGACGGCAACACCGTGGAGTGGAGCCCGATGGAAATGCAGTGGTGACCGGCAAAGCACTGACCATTACCCTTACCGGCAAGCGCTGCCTGGGCGATGCGGGCAACGATTACGTTGCCCAGAGCGCCTGGGCCACCGGCGACGGCTGCGCCAGCAAGTTTGAGTGGGAGTTCCCCAGCGGCGCAAAGCTGGCCTTCGACTGCGTGCTGAACGTGACCAATCCCGGCGGCGGCGAGAGCCGCGACGTGGCCATTCTGGAGGTGGAAGTGATGAGCGACGGCAAGCCCACCTTCACCCCTGCACTGGAAGGCTGACCGACAGCCTGAGGAAAACCGAAAACGCCCGGGGGCCATCTGCCCCCGGGCACTGATTGAAAAAGGAGTGTAAAACAAATGGCAAAACTGTATACCCTGGACGAAAAGCTGCTCACCGACGCCCCGGAGATCCGGGTAAAGGACAAGCTGTACCCGGTGGACAACCGCCAGAAAACCGTGCGCAAGCTGATGCAGATCAACACCGACCAGATGGACGGCAGCCAGGTGAGCGAGCAGATGGACCAGACCCTGAAGCTGGCCCTGGGCGAGAAAGCCTTTGCGGAGATCGACAAGATGGACCTGCCCTTTCCCGCCTATCAGAAGCTGTTCGAGCTGGTGATGGCGGCCATGACCGGCGAGGAGGAGCAGGAGATGGAGCAGCGATTTCAGCAGGCAAAGCACAGCGCCCGGGCCTGAGTGGTATGACCTGGAATTCGACGCGCTGCTGATCGAGCAGAGCATCGCCAAGCAATATGGGGTGCTGCCCCATTTGCAGGGGGAGCTGAGCTGGCCGGAGTGGAGCAAGCTGGTGAGCGGCCTGATGGACGACACCCCTCTGGGCCGGGTGGTGGCGGTGCGCAGCGAGCGGGACCGAAAAATGCTGGAAAAATTCACCCCACAGCAGCGGAAAATGCGCAGCGAGTGGGCAGCGTTCCGGGCCAGAAAGGCAGCCAAAGCC
>NZ_JAGHKE010000072.1:0-13157 GCF_017889395.1 Allofournierella sp.
GGCCCTGGGGCCAGCCCTTCACCAGCCATTTGCGTTCGATCTCCATGGTCTTTTCTCCTTTTTCGCGGCCTGCACCGGCGGCGGATTTCGCTTGCCACCGGGATGCAAACCGGGTATACTGGAATTAATAGTGAAAATTTTTGCAGTCGGGGCCGGGCGGCCCCGCACAAACGCTCGGTTTTATTATAAAAGAAACCGTCAGGAAAGGAAAGTGTACCATGAAACAGACCCGTCCCTACCCCGTTTACACCGTGACCAAGAAGGCCGAGAACAGCATTCTCAGCGGCCATCCCTGGGTCTATGCCGACGAGCTGACCGGCCAGCCGGAATCGCAGCCGGAAAACGGCGCGCTGGTGGATGTGCTGAGCGGCAAGGGCCGTTACCTGGGCACGGGTTTTCTGAGCTGGGAGAGCAAGATCCGCATCCGGCTGATTAGCCGTAACGCCAACGACAGCTTCGACGAGGCCTTCTGGCGGCGGCGCTTTGAATACGCCTGGGCCTACCGCAAGACCGTGATGGGTGAGGAGGACCTTTCCTGCTGCCGGGTGATCTTCGGCGAGGCGGACCAGATGCCCGGCCTCACCGTGGACCGCTTCGGCGACATTCTGGTCACCCAGACCCTGTCCTACGGCATGGAGATCCGCAAGGCCCAGCTGTTCCCTTTGCTGGTGGATGTGCTGCGCGCCGACGGCCAGATCATCAGCGGCATTTACGAGCGCAACGATGTGGCCCTGCGCGCCCGGGAGGGCCTGTTTGAAAACAAGGGCTGGTTCGAGCTGCACGGCGAGGACCACCCCGTCTCCACCGTCACCGAGATCTGCGAGAACGGGGTACGCTACGCGGTGGATTTTGAGAACGGCCAGAAGACCGGCTTTTTCCTGGACCAGAAATACAACCGCCGCCAGGTGGCAAAGCTGGCCCGGGGCAAGCGGGTGCTGGACTGCTTCACCCACACCGGCAGCTTTGCGCTGAACGCCGCCTACGGCGGAGCCGCCCACGTGACCGCGGTGGATGTGAGCCAGACCGCGGTGGACATGGCCCGGGCCAACGCCCGGCGCAACGGCCTTGAGGACCGGATGGACTTTGTCTGCACCGATGTGTTCGAGCTGCTGCCCACTCTGGAGGGCACCCACAACTACGACTTCATCATTCTGGACCCGCCCGCCTTCACCAAGGCCCGCAAGACCGCGGCCAACGCCATGCGGGGCTATAAGGAGATCAACTACCGGGCCATGAAGCTGCTGCCCCGGGGCGGCTACCTGGCCACCGCCAGCTGCAGCCACTTTGCCACCGAGGAGATGTTCATCAAGATGCTGAAAAGCGCCGCAGCGGACGCCGGCCGCCAGCTGCGCCAGATCGAGGTGCGCCAGCAGTCCCCGGACCACCCCATCCTGTGGAACGTGGAGGAGACCAACTACCTGAAATTCTTCCTGTTCCAGGTGATCTGACCGGCGATCCGGCCCAGCTCCGCCCGAACCGGCACGCTGCCGCCCGCAAGGGCCTTTCCCGCCGCCGGAAAGGCGGGGGAAAAATCACACTTTTCGCCGCCGGTTCTCGGCACTGTCACCAACAATTTTTGCCCGCGTGGGCCCGGTCTTTGCAAACCCGCCAAACTGCAAGGCCGGGCCCTTGTTTTGAATTGACGGCGCGTGTAAAAAACCATATAATTTTTTGTGAAATATTCGTATGGGAAACCGCCGGGCCCGTCCGGCCTTTCGTGAGGGAGGAACAGTTATGGCACCAGCCAACACCAAAGAGATCTACGGTTCGCTCGTGTTCAACGAGCATGTGATGAAGGAGCGCCTGCCCAGCGCCACCTACAAAAGCCTGAAAGCCACCCTGCAGCGGGGCGCGGCACTGGATCTGGACCTGGCCAACGTCGTGGCCAGCGTCATGCGGGACTGGGCCATTGAAAACGGCGCCACCCATTACACCCACTGGTTCCAGCCGCTCACCGGCATCACCAGCGAAAAGCACGACAGCTTTTTGAGCCCCAACAAGGACGGCACCGCCATCATGGAGTTCTCCGGCAAGGAGCTGGTGAAGGGCGAGTCCGACGCTTCCAGCTTCCCCAACGGCGGCCTGCGCGCCACCGCCGAGGCCCGCGGCTACACCGCCTGGGACCCCACCAGCTATGCCTTCATCAAGGACGGCACCCTCTGCATCCCCACCGCCTTCTGCAGCTGGACCGGCGAGGCGCTGGACAAGAAGACCCCCCTGCTGCGCAGCATGAAGGCCGTGACCACCCAGGCCAAGCGGGTGCTGCACCTGTTCGGCAAGGAGGTCAGCCATGTGGATGTGACCGTGGGCCCCGAGCAGGAGTACTTCCTGATCAAGAAGGAGCATTACGCCGCCCGTGAGGACCTGATCCTCACCGGCCGCACCCTGTTCGGCGCTGCCCCCTCCAAGGGCCAGGAGATGGAGGAGCACTACTTCGGCGCGCTGCGCGGGGAAGTGTCCGCCTTTATGAAGGATCTGGACCAGGAGCTGTGGAAGCTGGGCGTTTCCGCCAAGACCAAGCACAACGAGGTCGCCCCCTGTCAGCACGAGCTGGCCCCCATCTTCGACCGGTGCAACGTGGCTGTGGACCACAACCTGCTCACCATGGAGATGATGAAAAAGCTGGCCCCGAAGCACGGTCTGGTGTGCCTGCTGCACGAAAAACCCTTCGAGGGCGTGAACGGCAGCGGCAAGCACAACAACTGGTCCCTGTCCGCCCCCGGCATGAACCTGCTGGACCCGGGCGACACCCCCAAGGACAACCTGCAGTTCCTGATCTTCCTGGCCGCCATCATCAAGGCCGTGGATGAATACAACGACCTTTTGCGCATGAGCATCGTGGGCGCGGGCAACGAGCACCGCCTTGGCGGCAACGAGGCGCCCCCGGCCATCGTGTCCATCTTCATGGGCGAGGTGCTGGAGGGCATTCTGGATGCCATCGCCTCCGGCAGCGAGTACGTGGCCCCCGCCGCCGCCAAGATCGACCTGGGCGTGGAGGTCCTGCCCCAGTTCGCCAAGGACGACACCGACCGCAACCGCACCAGCCCCTTTGCCTTCACCGGCAACAAGTTCGAGTTCCGCATGCCCGGCTCCTCGGTGAACATCTCCGACGCCAACACCGTGCTGAACACCGCCGTGGCCAAGGAGCTGAAGGGCTACGCCGACGAGCTGGAGCAGGCCGAGGACTTCGACAAGGCCGTGGTGGCCCTGATCAAGCGCACCATCCGCGACCACAAGCGGGTGATCTTCAACGGCAACGGCTACAGCAAGGAATGGGAAGAGGAGGCCGCCCGCCGCGGCCTGAAGAACGAGCCCAGCGCCTGCGAAGCCCTGGGCGCCTTCGTGGCCCCGAAGAACATCGCTCTGTTCGAGCAGATGGGCGTGCTGAACGAGGCCGAGTGCCGCAGCCGCTACGAGGTAAAGCTGGAGAACTACGCCAAGGTTCGCCACATCGAGGCCGTGACCATGCTGGAAATGGCCCGCCGCCAGCTGGTGCCCGCCGCCAGCCGCTACATGGGCGACATTGCCAAGGGCATGAACCGGAAGAAGTCCGCCTGCCCGGGCATCAGCTGCAAGGCTGAGGAGAAGGTGCTGCGCCAGCTGACCAACTACACCGACGCCATGAGCGACGCAGCCGACCGTCTGGAGGCCTGCGTGGAGAAGGCCGAGCGCAGCGAAGGCGCACTGGCCACCGCCCGCTGCTACCACGACGTGGTACTGCCCGCCATGGCCGACCTGCGCGCCGCCGCCGATGCCGCCGAGTCCATCTGCGGTGCCGAGTACTGGCCCCTGCCCAGCTACAGCACCATGCTGTTCTACGTGTAAGCGTGTAAACGCGGGACAAGCCCCTGCAATCCAAAACAAAACCAGCCGCCGCAACCGGTTCCGTTGCGGCGGCTGGTTTTTTGTTCTTTTTTGGCTTTTCGAGCCGGCTCAGGCGGCGGCTGCCAGGGTCAGGCTCTGAGCCAGCGCTTCCACCTGGTCGGCGGTGAGGGGGGCGTCCTCCTCCATGCGCAGGGCCACATAGACCCCCAGCTCCTTGTCGTAGGCCAGCGCCCCGTGGGCGGTATGCTCTTGGGCAGCCGCCGCGCTTTCGCCCGGCTCTGTCTGGCCGTAATGCACCGTGGCCACCGCATTTTCGCCGGACGCGGTGCGCTTTACCACCCGGTAGTCCTCCCAGAAGCAGCTGGAGGGTGTGCGCAGATAACAGTACACCAGCTTGTACTCCTCCCCGGCCTCCGGTTCATTCCCCGGCTCGGCGGCCTCGATCAGCCCGTAGCCGATGCGGCCCACCGCATTGCCCGCGCTGTCGCAGACCAGAAGCTGGGTGTTCATGCCCTGGTCGAAGACCCGGTCGGCCTTCTCCGGCTCCTTCAGGCTCCAGCCCTGGGGCAGAAGGAAGCTGGCGGTGAAGGGGGCCTGGTCATAATATTCTCCGTTATACTCGCTCCGGCCCTCCTGATAGGCGGGGAAGGTGGCGCTCACCCGCTGGATCATATCCTGCTCGCTGGTGCTCTGTGGAATGCTTTCCACCGGCTGAGCCTCCGGGGCGGCGGGTGCCTGGGGCTGGGGCTGCCCCTGGGCCAGAGCCAGCAGATCCACCGACAGCTCCGCCTCCTCGTCGGAATAGAGGCAGGCGCTCAGGTTCAGGTCCAGATAGCCCTGGGCGCACTCGATCTGATAGGTCTGCCCCGCCTTCCAGGCCTTTCCGGCGTTCTCCTTTTCCATCAGGTGGATGCTCATACCGCCCTCGCCCATGGCGGCGCGGCCGCTGATCTGGATGTTCCAGTCCTCGCCGGGCCAGCCCTCGGGCAGAGTGAACTCCACGCCTCCCTCATAGGGGCGCAGGCTGCCCTCCAGAAAGGCCATGGCATCCTGACCGGTCTGGGGAATGCTGCTGCCCGCCATCACGCTGCCGCTGGCGGGGCTGCTTTCCTCCGGGGAGTGCTGCCCCTGCCCGGCGCAGCCGGACAGCACCACACAGAGGGCCAGCGCACAGGCCAGCGCCTGTTTCCTCATTTTCCCGCTTTTTTCTCCGTGTTGCTTCGTCATGGCGGCACACTCCCTTCCGGTTTGTCTTCATAGATAGAACGCGCCGAAGGGGCTGTTTATTTCACATTTCGGCGGGATTTGCGCTTTTTCACTCCGCCGTGCCGGGTGTACCGCTTCCGGCAGCCTCAGCCCGCCTGGCCCAGCTCCTCCATGGCCTCGCGGGCGTTGTCGGCCGAGAACAGAAAAACGCCGCTCCGGCTGTATACCTCCACATGAGACCCCACGTAACGAATGATGCAATCCATACTCGACCCTGCCTTTCTTCTGATTCCTTGTGTTGCTTTCGGGGGCCGCGCCCCCTTCCGATGGTCTTATTCTACCAAAGAAGCAGTCCTATAATTTGTACTTCAAGCATTTCCACTCGGAAATGCAGTCCCATAAACCTCCCTTTTAACGCAAACAGAAAAAGGCCCCCGGAAACCTCCGGGGGCCTTGCTGCTTTTGATCAGGTTATTCCGCCTTCTCGTACACGGCCTCGATCTCGGCCACGTACACGGTGTGGTAGTCCTTCAACGGGTAGCAGTCCTCATCGCAGCTGTTGCCGGGCAAAAAGCACTCCGGCTCCAGCGACTGGGCGTAAAGGCTGCGGCAGACCAGCACCAGCCGGGCCTCCTCAAAGGCGGGCGCGCCGTCGAAGTCCCGCACGTTGAAGCCAACCTTCGCGATCTTATCCTCGTCCCGGCCGCTCACCTTGCCCAGATACCCCAGCTCCTTCTTCGCGCCCTCGCCGTAAAAGCTCAGGGTGAAGCGGCCGGCCTGGTCCACAAACTCCTTGGTGTAGCGCTGGGGGCGCAGATAGATCTGCACCACATTCTTGCCCCACAAAACACCCATGGAGCCCCAACTCACGGTCATGGTGTTCACGGTGCCGTCGGCCTTTTTGGCGCTCACCAGCGCCCACTCCTTGCCGATCAGCTCAAAGGGATTGCCGCCGATGGCAGCGGGTTCGATCTTGCGATACTCCATTTGTCAAAACACCTTTCTTTCGCTCGATTTGCCGGTTTTCTGGCTGTCCAGCACGGGGGCCACCGCCCGGTAGCGGTCGTAGCAATACTGGATGATGGCATTGCGCTTGACCAGGCCGATGAAGCTCTTTTTGTCGTCCAGCACGGGCACAAAATTCTGGGTCATGGCGGCGGCCACCAGTTCGTCCATCTGGGTGGTCACGGCCACGGGCTTGTAATCCCGCTTGCGGGGGATGCTGCTTAACGGAATATCCTCCGCGTCGTCCAGGTCGATGCCCTGGTTCTTGATGGCCCAGAGCAGGTCGCCCTCGGTCATGGTGCCCACATACTCGCCCACCCGGTTCAGCACCGGGATGCTGGAATAACGGTGGTACTCCATTTTTTCCAGCGCCTGGCGCAGGGTGAAGTCCTCATACAAAAAGGCCACGTCCTGCTTGGGCGTTAAAAAGAACAGCAAATTCACTCACAAAACCTCACTTTTCGCGCTGCATTCTCACTCGGCAGCCCCACAGGGTTCACAACGCGGCGCTGCCTCAAAAAGCGAGCCGGAATGCTCCGGCCCGGGATTCCATGTTTGTTCCAGGATTCTGCATTTCTATTTTATCACATTTTCCCCTTCGGGGTGTGAAAAACTTATGAAGGCAGCGCCGGACGGCGCAAAGGGGCTTTTTTGCCCGGTTTCACTGGTCAACCGCCTCGATTTATGATATGCTTTAAGGTACCGATTCTGACCTGAAAAGGATGTGTTGCCCATGGCCCGATTCCGCCGCCTGGCGGCTTTTGCGCTTTGCCTTGCCCTGCTTGCCGGCTGCGGCGGCAATGCCGCTTCCTCCGCTTCCTCGCAGGCGGCTTCGTCCGCCTCCTCCGCAGCCTCTGTGCCCCAGCAGAGCGCCAGCGCCCCCACCGCTCTGGTGCTGGGCTACACCCCCTCGGCGGGCTTCAACCCCTACGCCTCCTCCAACCTGGTGGAGCAGAACGCCGGGCTGCTGTTCGAGTGCCTGGTGGAATTGACGCCGGAGCTTTCGCTGGAATACCGGCTGGCGGATTCCATCGTATCGGCGGGCGAGACGGTGACCATCCACATCCGCCCGGGCTGCACCTTTGCGGACGGCACCGCCGTCACCGCGCAGGATGCCGCCGCCAGTCTGGAGGCCGCCCGCCTCAGCGAGCGCTACGCCGCCCGCTTTGCCGGTGTGACCGAGGTGAAGGCCAGCGGCGACACCGTCACCGTGACCCTGTCCGCGCCGGATTCCATGTTCGCCTACCTGTGCGACATTCCGGTGCTCAAGGCCGCCGAGACCGCCTCGGCCCAGCCCACCCCGAACGGCCGCTACACCTACGGCGACAGCGGCAGTCTGGTGCGCAACGCCTCCTGCGCCTTCGCGGAAAACGGGCCGGACACCATCTATCTCACCGAGGTGAGCAGCTACGAGGAAATGGTCTCCGGCTTTGCGGTGGGCAGCCTCAACCTGTACACCGCCAGCGACTCGGCCCAGACCCGCGCGGGCTTCTCCAGCGTGTCGGACTATTACAAGACCAACAACCTGGTCTTCCTGGGCATCAACGCCACCCCGCCGGAGAGCGGCGAAAAAAGCCCCCTGCTCACCACGCCCGGCGGGCGCGGCCTGCTCAGCCAGCTGATCGACCGCACCCAGCTGGCCCAGAAGAGCTACTACTCCCGTGCCTACCCGGCCACCGGCTGCATCAACGACCACTACGACTGCGTGGCCGACGGCCACGTGATCCTCTCGGGCGCCGAGCTGACCGCCGACCAGGCCGCGGCCGACATGGCCGCCCTGGGCTACAGCCTGGACGACGCGGGCTACTACCAGAACGCGGACGGCGAGCGGCTGAGCCTGCGGCTGCTGGTCTACAGCGGCAACACCTACAAGCGCTACGCCGCCACCCTCATCAAGGAGCAGCTGGGCGCGGCCGGCATCTATGTGGCGGTGGAGGAGACCCCGGATTTTGACGTTTACAGTCAAAAAGTTGCATCTGGTGATTTTGACCTGTACATCGGCGAGGTCAAGTTGTATAATAATATGGATATGAGCCCCTTTTTTGAAGGGGGTCAGGCCAGTGTGGGCATTGTGCAGAGCGAAGCGCTCGCCGCCGCCTACGCCGCCTTTAAGGCAGACCAGAACACCGCCGCCGCGCTGGAAGAGGCCTTTGCCGCCGAAATGCCCTATGTGCCCTTATTGTGGCGCAACGGCACGGTGGTGCACAGCAACGGCATCAGCGGGCTGAGCTGTTCCATCAGCAACGTATTCTATTCGCTGGAAGGCCTGCGCTTCGACGCGGCCGAATAACCGACCCCACCGCCCACGGGCGGATACAAATGCAAAGGAGCGGCAGTTTATGATCACATTGCAAAACCCCATGGGCACCATAAGCATGACGTCGGACTACTTCGCCGAGCTGGTGAGCCAGGCGGCGCGCAGCTGCTACGGCGTGGCGGGCATGGCCACCGGCGGCCGCGGAGACGATTTGAAGAGCCTGGTGTTCGGCAGCGATTTCCCGGAAAAGGGCGTGCGCGTGACCCAGTCGGACCGTCAGCTCACCATCGAGCTGCACATCAAGGTGGGCTACGGGCTGAACATCGCCACCATCGTGAAGAGCATCACCCACAAGGTCAAGCATGAGGTGGAAAAGGCCACCGGCCTGACCGTGGCCCGCATCGAGGTCTCGGTGGACGACATCGTGGCGGACTGACCCCGCCCCATACAACAACGACATTTTACTTTACATGAGGTGCAATAGCTTATGATTACCGGTAAGATCCTGCGTGACGCCATCATCTCCGGCGCCAACAACATCTCCAACCAGCGCTCCCGTGTGGACGAGCTGAACGTTTTCCCCGTGCCGGACGGCGACACCGGCACCAACATGAGCATGACCGTGATGGCCGCTGCCCGTGAGCTGGAAAACCTGCCCGACAGCTGCACCGTGGGCGAGGCCGCCAAGGTGGCCGCTTCCGCCATGCTGCGGGGCGCCCGCGGCAACTCCGGCGTTATCACCAGCCTGCTGTTCCGCGGCCTGTCCAAGGCGCTGGACGGCAAGAAGGAGGCCGGTGCCGAGGATCTGGTCCACGCGCTGGAAAAGGGCGTGGAGGCCGCCTACAAGGCCGTGATGAAGCCCACCGAGGGCACCATGCTCACCGTGGCCCGCATCGCCAGCGAGGAGGCCACCGCCAGCGGTCTGGCCGATGTGAACGAGCTGTGGACTCTGGTGCTGGCCGCCGGTCAGCGCGCACTGGACAACACCCCCAACCAGCTGCCCGTCCTGAAGAAGGCCGGCGTGGTGGACGCGGGCGGCCAGGGCCTGATGGTGATCTTCGAGGGCATGGACATCGTGTTCAAGGGCGGCGAGCCCGTGAAGGGTGAGGAGCAGACCCAGAGCAAGGTCAAGCACTCCAGCGACGCCGCCGGCAAGGGCGTGTTCAGCGACGACCTGATGAAGGTTGAGGACATCAAGAACGGCTACTGCACCCAGTTCCTGGTGAACAAGAACGAGGGCGTTTCCAGCGACAAACTGCGCGCCTTCTGCGAGAGCAACGGCGACAGCGTGGTGGTCATTGAGGACGACGATGTGATCAACTGCCACGTGCACACCGCCGACCCCGGCAAGATCCTGAGCCACGCCATCCAGTACGGCTACCTGACCGGCTTCAAGATCGAGAACATGCACGAGCAGTTCCTGGCCCGCCAGAAGCAGGGCAAGGGCCTGGAGAAGCAGAAGGAAGCCGAGCAGGCCGAGCAGACCAGCCCCTTCGTGTACGCCGCCGTGGACCCGGACCAGGAGTACGGCTTTGTTGCCGTGGCTGCCGGTGAGGGCCTGGCCAACGTATTCACCGATCTGGGCGTTTCCGCCGTGGTTTCCGGCGGTCAGACCATGAACCCCTCCACCGAGGACATCGTGGCCGCGGTGCAGAGCGTGCCCGCCAAGACCGTGTTCGTGCTGCCCAACAACAAGAACATCATCATGGCCGCCGAGCAGGCCCAGAAGCTGGCCGACCGGCGCATCGTGGTGCTGCCCACCCGCACCATTCCCCAGGGCATCACCGCCATGCTGAGCTTTGACCCGGACGCCACCGTGGACGCCAACACCATCAACATGATGGACGCCGCCGGTCAGGTGAGCACCGGCCTTGTGACCTTCGCCGCCCGCAACAGCGACTTCGACGGCCACAAGATCAAGAAGGGCGAGATCATGGCCATGGAGAACGGCAAGATCGTGAACATCGGCACCGACATCACCAAGACCACCTACCGTCTGGCCCGCAGCATGGTGAAGAAGGACACCAGCTTCATCACCCTGATCTCCGGCTGCGACGTGAGCGAGGAGGACGCCCAGCGCACGCTGGAGCTGGTGCAGGCCAAGGTGGGCGACGGCATCGAGGTCACCCTGATCAACGGCGGCCAGCCCGTCTACTACTACATGATCAGCGTGGAGTAATTCTTCCCTGATCGCAAAGCGTTTTGCGTATTCTGAGCGCCGCCTGTGTTGACCAATCTCACACAAGCGGCGCTTTTTCTACCCTTTGATTCTCAAGCCAAAAAGGAGGCCCCGCCATGAAGCCGGATACCCCCATTCAATATGTCAAGGGCGTGGGCCCCAAGCTGGCCGAGCGGTTCGCCCGGCTGGGCATCGCCACCGTGGGCGACCTGCTCTGCCACTATCCCCGCCGCTACATCGACTACAGCCAGCCCAGCCCCATTGCCGAAGCCCCCTCCGGCGCCGAGGTGGTCATCAAGGCCGAAGTCTGCGCCAAGAAAGGCGCGGTGCGCCTGCCCGGCGGCCGCACCATGGTGCAGGCCACTGCCGCGGACGATACCGGCACCCTGACCCTCACCTGGTTCAACACCCATTTCATGGCGGACAAGCTGCTGCTGGGCGAGGAATACTACTTTGAGGGCCGGGCAAAGGGGGCGCTCTCCCGCCGGGAGATGGCAAACCCCATCGTGCGCACCCAGGCGGAGGTGGAGCGCAAGCCCTTTGTGGCGGTCTACCCCCAGACCGAGGGCCTGGCCAGCGGCCAGATCGCCCGCTGTGTGGAGAACGCCCTGTCCACTGCCGACCCGCTGCCCGAGCCGCTGCCGCCGGACTACCTGCCCCGTTTCCGCATGCCGGATAAGTGGACGGCAGTGAAGAACATCCACCACCCCTCTTCCCCCCAGGCACTGGCGGCGGCCCGGCGGCGGCTGGTGTTTGAGGAGCTGTTCACCCTGCAACTCGGTCTGAGCCTTTTAAAAAGCCGGGGCGCGGTGAAGAGCGGCGCGCCCATGCAGCCCACCGGCCTCACCCCCTTCTGGGACAGCCTGCCCTTCTCCCCCACAGGGGCCCAGCGGCGGGCCGCCGCCGAGATCTGCGCCGACATGGCCGCAAAGCAGCCCATGAACCGGCTCTTGCAGGGCGACGTGGGCAGCGGCAAAACGCTGGTGGCGGCGGCGGGCGTTTACATGGCGGCGAAGAACGGCTACCAGAGCGCCCTCATGGCCCCCACCGAGATTCTGGCCGCTCAGCACGCGGCCACATTACAGACCTTTCTCGCGCCCTTCGGGCTGCGGGTTGCCCTGCTCACCGGCGGCATGAAGGCCGCCCAGAAGCGCACCACCCTTGCAGCCATCGCCGCACACGAAGCGGATCTGGTGGTGGGCACCCACGCGGTGATCAGCAGCGGGGTGGAGTTTGCCCGCCTTGGCTTTGCGGTGGTGGACGAGCAGCACCGGTTCGGGGTGCGCCAGCGAGGCCTGCTGGCGGACAAATCCATCGCCCCCCATGTGCTGGTGATGAGCGCCACGCCCATTCCCCGCACCCTGGGTCTTTTGATGTACGGCGACCTGGACATCTCCATTCTGGACGAGCTGCCCCCCGGCCGTCTGCCGGTGAAGACCTACGCGGTGACCGGCAAAAAGCGGCGGGACATGTACCACTTTTTGGATGACCAGATTGACAAGGGCCACCAGGTCTACATCGTCTGTCCCCGGGTGGAGGAAAGTGACACCGACGCGCCCGGCGCGGCGGACCTGCAGGCGGTGACCAGCTACCTCACCGACGTGGCCCAGGCCCTTCTGCCCCACCGGCGCATCGGCCTGATGCATGGCAAGCTGAAGCCCAAGGAAAAGGCCGCCGTGATGGACCAGTTCAAAAACGGCGAGCTGGATGTGCTGGTCTCCACCACCGTGATCGAGGTGGGCGTGGACGTGCCCAACGCCACGGTGATGGTGATCGAGAACGCAGAGCGGTACGGCCTGTCGGCGCTGCACCAGCTGCGGGGCCGGGTGGGCCGGGGCGGCGGCGAAGCCTACTGCATCCTCATCAGCGACCACACCGGCGAGGCGGTGCGGGACCGGCTGCGCTTTCTCTGCCACACCCAGGACGGCTTCGAGATCGCCAAATACGACCTGGAGACCCGCGGCCCCGGCGACTTCTTCGGGGACCGGCAGCACGGCCTGCCCACCCTGCAATTGGCCGACCTGATGGGCGACACCCGCACATTGGAAGCCGCCCAGAAATGCGCCCATGAGCTGCTGGAAGAGGACCCCAAGCTCGCCGCCCCGGAGCACAGCCTGCTGGCGGCGCAGGTGTCCCATTTGTTTGAACGCACCACCTTCAACTGACCAGGCGGCGGGCGGCCAAACGCCGCGCCCCGCAAAAAGGAGAAATGACCATGCTCCGTGTAGGCATCGCCGGAATCGGCTCCATTGCTCAGGTGTATCTGGGCCTGTTCGCTGCCGGGAAAATCCCCGGCGGGCGCGTCACCGCTCTGTCCAGCCGCAGCCCGGACCATCTGACCAGCGCCCGGGACGCCTTCTGCACCCCGGACACTGCCCTTTTCACCGACTACGAAGCCATGCTGCACAGCGGCCTTGTGGATGTGGTGATGATCTGCACGCCCCACAACCGGCATGTGCCCATGGCGCTGCAGGCGCTGAAGGCCGGAGTGCATCCCCTCATCGAAAAGCCGCTGGCGGTGGACGCGGACGAGGCCCGCGCCCTGCTGGATGCCTGCCGTGCCCACCCGGAGCTCACCGCCGGGGTGCTCTACTGCCGCCGGGCCAGCACCGCCTATCAGCAGGCAAAGCAGCTGGTGGAACGCGGCGCGCTGGGGCAGCTCAAGCGCGCCTGCTGGCTGATTAC
>NZ_JAGHKE010000073.1:0-13011 GCF_017889395.1 Allofournierella sp.
GCATTATTCCTCGATGACCTGGTACATCTCCCGGGCCACATCCTTGCCCATGGGTGCGTCAGTGGACAGCACCTTTACCTTCACCGGCTTGTTGCCGAAGGTAATCTCGATCACGTCGTCCACCTTTACCGCATAGCTGGCCTTGGCGGGCTTGCCGTTCACCAGAATGCGGCCTGCGTCGGCCACTTCGTTGGCCACGGTACGCCGCTTGATCAGGCGGCTGACCTTCAGATATTTGTCAATGCGCATTGCTTGTTCCTTTCCTCGGATACGAAAAATCCCGCCGCCGGGGCCGTGAGGCCACCGGAAGCGGGCAGTGTATTCCAAAAAGCTTACTTCGCCACAGCGTCCTTCAGGGCCTTGCCAGCCTTGAAAGCGGGGGTGGTGGTAGCGGGGATGGTGATCTCCTCTTTGGTGCGGGGGTTGCGGCCCTTGCGAGCGGGACGCTCACGGGTCTCGAAGGTGCCAAAGCCGACCAGAGACACCTTGTCGCCCTCGGCCAGAGCCTTGGTGATGGCCTCTACAGTAGCATTCACAGCCTGCTCAGCGTCTTTTTTAGAAAGGCCGGCGTTCTCGGCGACCGCGGCGATCAGTTCAACTTTCGTCATGTTCATATACCTCCAAATGATTTATCAGTAACAAAGGTGTTACACCTTTGAGGACTGCTCCTCGTTCTTGGCCTGCCGCCAAAGGGCGCGGCGCTCCTCATCGTTCAGACCGGCAAGTGTTTCACTCCCGGCCAGCTCCTCACAGCGGATGATCCGGCTCTGGTACCGATCGGACGCACCGGTGAGCACCTGCTCCGGGTCCACGCCCAGCGCACGGGCCAGACCGGCAGCGGCAAACAGCAGGTCGCCCGCCTCTTCGGCGGCATTTCCCTGCCCCTGCATCGCCTGCTCCAGCTCTGCCAGCTCATCCTTCACATCGCTCAGGGCGTCCTGCGGCTGCTGATAAGCAAAGCCGTAGGCCCCTGCCCGCTTCTGCAGCTTGGCTGCCCGCATCAGCGCCGGAAAACTACGTGGTACGCTCTCCAGCCGATCCTTGGCTGTGGCGCGGCCCTTCTCGGCGTTTTTCAGCGCTTCCCAATTGGCCAGCGCCTGACCGGTGGTGGCTGCGGCGGTCTCCTCACCAAACACGTGGGGATGGCGGTAGATCAGCTTTTTGCAGATGCCGTCGCACACATCGTCAAAGGTAAACGTGCCCTTCTCGGCCTCCATCTGGCTGTGCAGCGCCACCTGGAGCATCACATCGCCCAGCTCCTCACACAGCAGATGTGCGTCGTTCTGGTCGATGGCATCCACCGCTTCATAGGTCTCCTCAATGAAGTTCATCCGAATGGACGCATGGGTCTGCTCCCGGTCCCAGGGGCAGCCGCCCTGCGGTGCACGCAGCTGCGCCACGATGCGCACCAGGTCCTGTGCATCATACCGCTCCTTGGGTGTGAAGCCCATGGAAACCGCCCCCTTCGCTTTGTGACTCCTCATATTCTACCCTAGATAAAGCGCCATTTCAAGCCCTTTTCCCCTATTTTTGGCCCCCGAAGGCCGTTTTCATACCATGCTATAGAAATCCTGCCCACTTTGGCGCTTTTTTATGGTGAAAACAAAGATTTTTCGCGGGTTTTCTCCCACCGTTTCTTCACAGAAAAAGCGGGCGGCGGACATTTTTTCGCCCGCCGCCCGCAACAATTCAATTGGTCTCACGGTTTTTGGCAGGCAGAGTGAACACCACCGCCTGGCCCACGCCCGCGTCGCCGATCTTAAAGCTGTGCCCCGCAGCCAGAACAAAACAGGGCATCCTCATCAACCTCCGCGCCGCACTGGGGGCAGGTCTTTTTGCCGGGCTCCTGTGCAGGTGCGGTGTAGGTGTAGGTATAGGTGCTCTGACCCTGGCTCTCCTGCTTCTTCAGCGTTTCGATCTCCTCTTCAATGGCGCTGATCGCGTCCACGTACTTCTTCACCAGCAGATCGTTCTTCTCGCCGTTCTTTTCCAGGCTGTAGACCAGTGCGCCCAGCTGGCGCTGCGCCTTGCTCAGGCGGGTCTGGGCGTTCATCAGGTCCACCTGCTTCTTGCCCTTCTGAGCCAGATCGGTGGCAGTCTTCTTTGCACTGTCGGCCAGCTGTGCACCGGTTTCCAGGATCTTATCCAGATCGATATTCATTAGCCAAACACCTCTTTCTTTTATGGTACGGCGCGTCAGGCGCGCCGGGAATGCATTGCTTGTTGTTTCATTATACTCTAAGGTGCTGCAGCACGCAACGGCTCAGCCCAAAAATTCCCGGAGCATGGAATTTCCCGGCACCAGATCCAGGCTCAGCGGGTCCACCAGCGAAAAGCAGCCCGCCAGAGCATTCAGCCGCTCGGCATTGGGATGATCCTCCGGCAGCTCGCCCGCCAGCGGGGTCACAAAGGGTGCCAGCAGACAGATCTCATAGCTGAAGGAGGTGTCCATCAGCAGGTCTGCCTCCTTCTTGAACACCTTGATGAACTTATCTTCACCGGCACACACCCGCTCCCACATGTTCAGGGTCTTTTCCAGGCTGTGACCCCGGAACTTATAGTCCCGCACCATGCGGCGGGCCAGGCGGATATCCCGTGTGGGCAGCACCCGCTGGCCCCGATAACTGTATTCCTCCCGCAGGCCCGCGTAAACCTTATATACCTGATCCCGGGGGAGGTTGTCGGTCAGCTGAGGATTCAGCGCGTGGATGCCCTCCACGATGCACACCCCGCCCTTCAGCTCCAGAGGAATCTTTTCCGGCTTCCGGTTCTCGGTGAGGAAGTCGAATTCCGGCAGCTCGGTGCGCCCGGTGGTGATCAGTTCGTTCAGACAGCGCTGGATCTCATCCACATCCAGCGCGGTGATGTTCTCGTAATCCTTGCTGCCGTCCGGCAAACGGGGATACTCGTTCAGGTTTTTATAAAAATTGTCCAGACTTACCACCTGGGACGCCACGCCGCGCAGCCGCAGCGCCTCAGCCAGCTTGTGGGCCGTGGTGGTTTTGCCGGAGGCAGAGGGCCCGGTGAGCATGACCACCGAGCAGCCGCTGGCCAGCACCTCGCTGGCGGCGGCGTGCACCCTGCCCTCATATTCGTGCTCGCAGTGGCGGGCAAAGCTGGCCGCACTTTCGGCGGCGGTATTGATCAGACTGACCTCAACCAGTCGTTTCGGAATCCAGATAGCGGGCATAGAATGCACTCACTCCTTCTTTGCGGCGGAGGATCTCGTCGAAGCCTTCGATGTATTCCGCCGGGTATTTGTAGTTGAAGATCCGCTCAATGCGGCTGCCGCCCGGCTGGCACAGCTTGGTGCTGCCGCCCGCGCCGGCGGACAGAATGGAGTGGATCTCCTCCATGATATAAATATTATAGTACCCCTCATAGCCGGGTTTACACCAGCCGGTGTTTTCCAGGTTCTTCAGGGTATTCTTCTGCCGGTAAAGATAGTACGGCCGGTAGCCCGCATCCGCCAGACGCTGGTTTGCCAGCTCCACCATGGCGGCCACATCGGCATAGGCCTCATCCCGGTTTTCGATCACCAGATTGGACGCCCGCTTCAGGGTGAGGGTGTGCACGGTGATATTCTCCGGGTCCAGTGCGATGGCCTGATCCAGACTGGCAGCAAAGCTTTCCACCGTGTCGCCGGGAAGGCCCGCGATCAGGTCCATGTTGATGTTGCCGTGACCGACCTGCCGCGCCTCGGAAAAGCACTGCAGGATGTCCGCCGCGGAATGCTTGCGGCCGATGTTGGCCAGCACCTGATCGTTGAAGGTCTGGGGATTGATGGAGATGCGGCTTGCGCCGTATTCCTTGATGACTGCCAGCTTCTCTGCATCGGTGCAGTCGGGACGGCCCGCCTCCACGGTGTACTCCTCCAGCCGGAAAAGGTCGAAGCATTCCCGCACGGTGCCCATCAGCTGACGCAGCTGGTCTGCCGAAAGGCTGGTGGGGGTGCCGCCGCCGATGTAGATGGTTTTCAGGTTCAGCCCGCAGTGCTCGGCCTGCCGCTTCATCTCCCGCACTTCCTCGCACAGCTTATCCACATAGGGCTGGACCAGCTTCTGGTCCCGGCCGATGGTGCGGGACACAAAGCTGCAATAGCTGCACCGGGAGGGGCAGAACGGGATGCCGATGTACAGGCTGTAGTCCAGCGGCTGCCGACCGGCGATGATGGGCTTTTGCAGGTCCGCGATCTGCAGCGCCAGCGAAAAGCGCTCAGGAGTGCAGTCGTAGCGTTCCACAAACAGGTCCCGGATGGCCTCTTCCGACCAGCCCGCAGCCCGTTTGTCGTGGATAATGCGCACCGGGCGTACGCCGGTGAGCTTGCCCCAGGGCATGCGCAGACCGGTGGCCTGGCCCAGCAGCTCATACAGAAGGCTGCACAGGGCAAACTCCACGCTCTCGCCCTCCCGGGGCAGGGGCGCGGTACGCACCAGACACTTACCGCCCCTCCGAACACCCACCGCCAGACGGCAGCGGCCCGCAGCGGCAAAGACCAGATCCTCACTGCGGACATACTTGGCAGTCAGGCTGGCACCGGGGAAAAACATGCGGGCAATGTTCTCCGGCTCATAGCCGGAGACGCCGCCCTTGATATGAATCAGCATAAATGCTCCTCGTCTTGCTTCAAACAAACATCAGATAGGGATTCTCGGCCTTTTCCTGGCCCAGGGTAGTGAAATCACCGTGGCCGGGCAGCACCGTGGTATCGTCCGCCAGAGGCAGGGTCTTGATCTTTTTCAGGCTGGCCCGCTGATCGGCAGGGCTGCCGCCCTCCAGATCGGTACGGCCCACACCACCGGCGAACAGGGTATCGCCCGCAAAGAGCAGGCCGGCACACTCGATGATCCAGGAACCGGCAGTATGCCCCGGCGTGTGCCAGGGAGTAAACTGCGCCTCATCCACATGAATGGGGGCCCCGTCCTCGTAGCAGGCGTCGCTTTTGGCCACCGGGTACATCTCATCCCCTTTCGCGTCGGCGGGGTCCAGCCAGACCGGGCAGTTCCAGCGGCGGCGCAGCTCTTCCACGCTGTAGACATGGTCAAAATGGCCATGGGTCAGGAAGATATGGGTCAGCTTGGCGTTCTTTTCCGCCAGCAGGCGGTCGATCTCGTCCGCCGCCGGGGCCGGGTCCACTGCCACGGCATTGCCCTGTTCGGTAACGATCACAAAGCTGTTGGTGTAATAGGGCGCAGGGCCCCGCAGATGGTATACGTTCATGGGGTCTCCTTCTTGTTCGGGAAATCGTTTACCACTCGTCGGTATCGATCACAATGGTCACCGGGCCGTCGTTGGTCAGGCTCAGCTGCATATCGGCACCGAATTCGCCGTGCTGTACCTCTTTCAGGCCCTGCTCATTCATCTTCTCCAGGAACAGCTCATAGGCCTGCACCGAGAGCGGGGGCTTGGCGGCAGCAATGAAGCTGGGCCGCTTGCCTTTCTTTGTGTCCGCGTAGAGGGTGAAATTGCTCACCACCAGGGCGGAATAGCCCAACTCCACTGCACTCTTGTTCAATTTGCCCGCCTCATCGGAAAAGATGCGCAGATGGGCGCATTTTTCCGCCAGCTTGGGCACAATGGCCAGGGTGTCGGTATCCTTCACGCCCAGCAGAATTACCAGACCAGGGCCGATGGGCCGGGGTGCGCCTCCGTCCACCACTACGCTGGCACTGGTCACACGCTGCATTACAGCTCGCATTGGTTTTCTCCTTGTCCTTAAGATTATACGCGCATCACGCTGACAACGTCCTTCACCCGGCGCAGCTTGGCCAGCACGCTGTTCAGATGCTCGGTGCTGGCGATGCCAATGGTCAGCGACATGGAAGCGCGTCCGTTGTCCACCGCGCGGGCACTCATGGCGTATACCGGCACCCGCAGGTCGGCCAGGGCCATGGCCACATCGCCCACCAGACCGTTGCGGTCCATGGCGGTGAGCTCCAGAGTAGCCTTGTAGTTCTCCTGTTTGGTATCCTCCCAGTAGGCGCGTACCCAGCGGCCACGGTTCTCCGGGTCGTTCATGCTGGCCTGCGCATTCTGGCAGTCCTTTTTGTGGATGGACACGCCGAAGCCACGGGTGATGAAGCCCACGATCTCGTCGCCGGGCAGGGGACTGCAGCACTTGGCGAACTTCACCGGGCAGTTGTCGATGCCTTCCACCACAACGCCGTCGCTGCCCTTGTATTTTTTCAGGGGGATGTCCGCCAGCAGGTTGGCTTTCTCGTCGCCCGCCTTCAGCTTGCCGTATTCGTCCTTGATCTTGCCCATCAGACGGCTGATCTGCAGACCGCCGTAGCCCAGTGCCGCATACATTTCATCGGCGCTGTTCAGCCGCTGGCGGCGGGCGATCTCAGCCATGAACTCATCCCACTTGTCATCCGGGACAGTGATCAGGTTGCGGCGCATCTCTCGCTCCAGAGCGGCGCGGCCCTCCTGAATGTTCTCCTCCCGTCGTTCCTTCTTGAACCAGTTCCGGATCTTGTTGCGGGCCTCGCTGGTGGTCACGATCTTGAGCCAGTCACGGCTGGGACCCTTGTCCGCCGGGCCGGTGATAATTTCAATGATTTCGCCGGTGACCACTTTATGGTCGATGGGCACGATGCGGCTGTTCACCTTGGCACCGATCATCCGGTTGCCCACCGCCGAATGGATGGCGTAGGCAAAGTCGATGGCGGTGGCCCCGGCGGGCAGATTGATCACATCGCCCTTGGGCGTGAAGGCAAACACCTCTTCGGGCAGCAGGTCGCCCTTGATGTCCTGCAGCAGGCTGCCGGCATCTTCGTTCTCCCGCTGGCTTTCCAGCAGCTGGCGAACCCAGGCCAGGCGTTCCTCCAGACGATCGCTTCCGCCGCTCTGGATGCCGGCCTTGTATTTCCAGTGAGCCGCCACGCCGTATTCCGCCATCTGGTCCATCTCGCGGGTGCGGATCTGCACCTCAAAGGGGATGCCCTCGTGGCCGATGACGGTGGTGTGCAGCGACTGGTAGCCGTTGGGCTTGGGGGTGGAGATATAGTCCTTGAACCGGTTGGGCAGCGGGTGGTACATGTCGTGGATCACGCCCAGAGCATTGTAGCACTCGGCCACCGTATCCAGGATGATGCGCACCGCGTACACATCGTAAATCTCCTCAAAGTCCCGGTTCTGCATGAACATCTTGCGGTAGATGCCGTAGACGCTCTTGACCCTGCTTTTCATAATGGCTTCCGGCATGCCGTTTTCCGCCAGCCGTTCCCGGATGACCTCGGCAATGTGGGTCACGAATTCCCGGCCACCGTTTTCCGCCAGCAGGTCCTTGATGTTCTGGTAGCCAACCGGGTCCAGATAACGCAGGCTGCGGTCTTCCAGCTCTTCCTTGATGTTGCTGATGCCCAGACGGTGGGCGATGGGCGCGTAGACCTCCATGGTCTCCAGGGCCTTGTCCCGCCGCTTCTGCTCAGGCCAGGCATCACCGGTGCGCATGTTGTGCAGCCGGTCGCACAGCTTGATGATCATGACCCGAACATCCTGGCTCATGGCCATGAGCATCTTGCGCAGGTTCTCGGCCTGCTGCTCCTCCACCGAGGAGAACTTGATCTTGGTCAGCTTGGTGACACCGTCCACCATGTGGGCCACATCCGCGCCGAACTGGCTTTCCAGCTCATCCAGTGTGACCGAGGTGTCCTCCACCACGTCGTGCATCAGGGCGGCGGTCAGGCTCTCGGTGTCCATGCCCAGATCCACCAGCAGCATGGCCACATGCAGCGGGTGACAGATATAGGGCTCGCCGGAGCGGCGGAACTGGCCGCTGTGAGCCCGCTCCGCCAGCTGGTACGCTTTATCCAGCATCTCCATATCGTAGGGACGGCCCGATTCCAGGACCATTTGCTTCAAATCGTCATATACTACATATCCAGCCATGGATCATGCCTCCAGTGCCTTGAGTATCGGGGCCGAGAACAGGTCCTGTTTCTGGGCCACCGGTACCGGCGCATACTTTTTAGCCCCGCCGGTCTCGCAGATCTCCACGAGACCCAACTGGGTCAGGGCGGTCAAACCCGCCAGAATCCGCCCGGTATTCTCCGGGCCGAGTTTCGCAAAAACCGGCTGCAGGTCCTGCGCCCACACCTCGCCCTTCTGGATCATGCGGTAGAGCGTCACGATCAGGGCGCGCTGGGGCAGCAGCTCCTGTCGCTGCCGGTCCGGCAGTTTGCTGCCGTGTAAAAAGGCGTCAAAAAGCGCCGCCTGCCGGGCAGTCTGGGCAGGCAGGCCCGCGGGGCGCAGCTCCCGGATGCGGCCGGACAGCTGGGGCCCGTTCTTTCCTTGATAGATGGACAGAGTGATTGCGGCATCTACCCGGTCGCCGGTCTGGTAGGGCAGCTGGGCCACACTCACGCCGAAATAGGCAGCGTACAGACATCCGCCGCCCTGGCGCAGACGCAGCCGGCAGTGACGCCCATCGCTCACCGGATAAACGCCCTCGATCAGTGCATTTTCCAGAAGGAACAGGGGCGCGGGATTTCCGTTGCCGCAGGGGGCCAGGTAGTCCAGGCCCTCCACCTCCTGCACGGTCAGCGTGTCCAGCCGGACGGTCACATCCAGCTCCAGCGGCGGGCTTTCCAGCACCGGGTATTCCCGGGCGGCAAACTCGTTCAGCGCCTTGCGCAGCGCCGGGATATTTTCCTCCTTCACCGAGAGACCCGCCGCCAGCGCATGGCCGCCAAAGCGCAGCAGCAAATCGCCGCAGGCGCTGATGGCCTTGTGCAAATTGAAGCCGGGCACACTTCGGCCGGAGCCTTTGCCCTCGCCCTCCTGCACGCTGATCACGATTACCGGCTTGCCGTAGTGCTCCACCAGACGGCTGGCCACGATGCCGATCACGCCGGGATGGTAGTCCTCACCCCAGACCAGAATCACCCGGTCATTCTGGCGGGCAGGGTCCGCCGCCAGCTGAGCCTCCGCTTCGCCCATGATGCGCTGCTCGGCTTCCTGCCGGGCAATGTTGCTGGCCACCAGCTGGTCGGTGAGCTGCTGGGCTCTTGCTTCGTCCTCACACAGCAGCAGCTGCAGCGCGCTCACCGCGGAATCCATCCGCCCGGCAGCGTTCAGCCGGGGCGCGATGGCAAAGCTGATGCTCTCGCTGGTCACGGGCTTATCGCCCAGGCCACAGGCCTCCAGCAGAGCCAGAAGGCCGGGCCGCTCGCTGTTCTGCAGTGCATACAGGCCGTGCTTCACAATGGTTCGGTTTTCCCCCTGCAGCACCATCACATCCGCCACGGTACCGATGGCCGCCAGATCACCGCAGAAATCCAGCAGCAGCTCCGGCTCGCAGCCGTCCAGCGCGGCACACAGCTTGAAGGCCACACCCGCGCCGGAAAGGGTCTTGCAGGGGCTTGTGTCGTCCGCCCGGGCAGGGTCCACCACCGCCACTGCCTCCGGCAGAGTTTCGCCGGGCAGGTGGTGGTCGGTGATCACCAGGTCCACGCCCAGCTCCTTGGCGCGCCGGGCCTCCTGGACGGCGGTGATGCCGTTATCCACCGTGATGATGAGCTTATAGCCCTTTTCGGCCAGCTGCTCCACGATGGCATTGGTCAGGCCGTAGCCATCCTCCTCGCGGCTGGGCAGCTTGCAGCGCACATTGGCGCCCATCCCACGCAGATGGGAATATAAAAGGGCGGTGGCAGTCACGCCGTCCACATCGTAATCGCCGAAGATCACGATGGGCTGCTCTTTGTCCACCGCCTGTAAGATCCGCTGGACTGCTTTGTCCATATCCCGCATCAGAAACGGGTCGGACAAGGGAGCATCCTGCTCCAGAAATTCCATGGCCTGCTCGGGGCTGCTCATGCCCCGGGCCACCAGGATACGCGCCAGAAGCAGCGGCGCGCCGATGGCGTTCGCCAGCCGTGCGGCGGCCTGCTCATCGGGCTGCTTGACTTGCCAGGCTCGATAGGTCATTGATTGCTTTGCTCCTTTGAATAGAAAGTATCGTCCGCCGAAAGACCGTCCTGGGCCAGCATGGCCTGCATGGCGCTGATCTCGGTGGATACATCCAGCGCGGCGTCGCTGAGCAGATCGTCGCGCAGGTTCTCGAAGGCACGGTTCACCGTATGCAGGATGCCGGTGATCTCCAGCTTGATGTTTCCTGCCACGTCGCCCTTCTGGTCCTTCACATCATCGTAGGTTTTCAGCAGCTTCAGGGTGGTGGGCATGTAATACCGCACCAGACGGCGCACCTTTCCGGCGCTGTTCGGGTGGTCCTCCACCCAGTCCAGAATCTCGCCGGCCTGGGTCTGCATACGCACCAGCTCCTGCTGCAGGTCCGGTTCGTCCGCAGCAGCGGCTGCATGCTCACCCAGCACCTTCAGGAACTGGGCTCCCTGATCCAGAGTTGCCCGCAGTTCGGCCCCTGCCGGGTCTGCTTTTTTCTGCTGGCGGCGGGTCTCCTGGGCGCGGCGCTCCTCTTCCTGTTGACGCTGCAGCTCCCGGTATTCCGCTGCATTCAGGAAAAATCGTTCCTCTTCCTCATCCAGATAGGCGTTGGGCAGCCAGCCCTTGCGAATCATAAGGGTCAGATCCTTCTTTACGAAGGGAACCGGGCGCTGCACCACTTCACTGAGCCGGGTCAGCGGCACATTGGTCTGCTGGCCCATACCCATCAGGTAACGCTTGCGACGGAAACGGCGACCCGGCTGCAAAAAGAGCCAGCGAGCGCCCAGGGAAACAGCAACGCAGAGCCCCAGTGAGATGAAACTGAGCACGACATCTGTTGCAAAAACTTCAGGAATGCCATACATAAATCCGGCCACAAAGATCAGTATGCTGAACAAGCCCAGCACCACAGCGCAGCCCACTGCAATGGTTCCGCCCATCATGCAAAGACCGTTGGCCAGCGTTTCACCCAGCCGGTCCGCTGTCCGGTCCATGCGTGCAACCACTCGGCTTGCCGCAGCCTGTGTGCGGGGTGCGTTGTAACGGGGCGTACTGGTGGCGGAGGGGCGCACGGGCTGCGGAGGCTGCTGGCCCTGCTTGCCTGCGGCCTGGGCCTCGTTCAGGCTTTTCTGCACCTGCTCCCAGCCTTCCTTCAGGCCTCGGCCCACCTCGGCGGCCACGGCAACGCCCAGCTCGTTCATGCTGCGGCATACCTCGTCCAAGTAGGGGTCCTGGCTGCCGGGGGTGCGGCCGCTGCCGGTCTGGCTGCGGCGCTGCTGGCCCTGTCGGCCCCAGGCATCGTATTCATACGGTCGTTTGTCTGCCATCTTCTCTTCCCCATCCATTCCGTTTTACTGTTCTGCTTTTTGAGCTATGCTCAAAATGCAAAGCTTATGTCATTCCTGTGGGCCGCCAAAGGCCATCAATGCCCGGGCACAGCGCAGCCCATCCACAGCGGCACTCACGATACCGCCTGCATATCCTGCACCTTCGCCGCAAGGATAGAGGCCCGGCAGCGCGGTGCACTGCAGATCCTCCCCGCGCTCCAGACGCACCGGGCTGGAGGTACGGGTTTCCAGGCCGGTGAGCACCGCATCCGCCGCGGTATAACCCCGCAGCTTGCGCTCGAAGGCAGAAAGGCCGGTACGCAGCGTTCCGGCCAGCTCCTCGGGCAGCAGACTGCCCAGATCATAGGCACGAACTCCTCGGTCATAGGTAGGCTCTACCCGACTCAGGTCCAGCCGCCCCTTACCCTGCAGAAAGCTTTGTACAGTTTCCGCGGGAGCTGCATAACCGCCGCCGCCCGCTGCATAGGCCGCCCGCTCCAGCTGGCGCTGGAAGGCGATGGCCTTGGCCGGGTCCTGGTCAAAATCCCTGCCGTCCACGCTGACCACTACCGCTGCGTTGGCGTTTTTGCCCGCCCGGGCGTGGTAGCTCATGCCGTTGGTGAGCGCACCGCCCTCTTCGCTGGCCGAGGCGACCACCTGACCGCCGGGACACATGCAGAAGGTATAGACACAGCGCTCGCCCACATGCTGGCTGAGCTGGTATTCCCCCCGGGGCAGAGCCGGATGGCCCGCCGCCTGGTGATAAAGACTTTTTTCGATCTCGGTCTGCAGATGCTCCGCCCGGAAGCCCACCGAAAAGGGCTTGCATACCAGGGGCAGGCCCTCATTTTGCAGCATCTCGAAGGTATCCCGCGCCGAGTGACCCACCGCCAGAATCAGCGCCGGAGTGGCGATATCTCCGCCGGTAGTCTGCACACCGCAAAGCTTGCCATTTTCCCGAATCAAGCCGGTGAGGCGGGTGTTGAAGCGCACCTCGCCGCCCAGCTGCTGGATCTCGCCCCGGATGGACTGGATCACGCCCCGCAGCAGATCAGTGCCCACATGGGGCTTCTGCCGGTAGGCGATCTCGGCCGGTGCACCGTGGCGCAGCAGCGTCTGGGTCACAAAGCCGCACAGCTCGTCGTTGATGCGGGTGGTCAGCTTACCGTCGGAAAAGGTGCCCGCGCCGCCTTCACCAAACTGGATGTTGGCGTTGGGGTCCAGCTGACCGGTGGCGGAGAAGTGCTCCACCGCCTTGACCCGCTCCTCCAGAGCCGGGCCACGCTCCAGCACGATAGGCCGGTACCCCGCCCGGGCCAGTGCCAGCGCGGCGAACAGGCCTGCCGGACCGAGGCCGCACACCACAGGGCGGCCGCCCAATGGCGTTTTGGCGATTTCAGGCCGGAATGCCACCTGCTTGGATATAGCAACGCAGGGCGCGGCCCCGGCCAAGGCCGGTTCCGCACCCTCGTTTTTCAAGGTGATGGCGATGGTATACACCAGCACGGGCTTGCCGTGCCGGGCATCCACCGAAAGTTTTGCCACCCCCGCGCTGGCCACCTGGCTTTCAGGCAGGCGCAGGGTTTTCAAGGCCATGGCTTTGGCCTGCTGCTCGGGCTGGGGTACATTCAGCCCCACCCGAAGCCCTCGAATCAACAGCATATTTTCTGATCAGCTCCCGGAATTTACTGTGATGGAACACTCTACCGAATAGCTGCCCACTGCGAAAATGGTGCTGGAAGAGGGTACCGATATGGAGGCCGAAAGGTTCTCCGTGCCT
>NZ_JAGHKE010000074.1:0-12944 GCF_017889395.1 Allofournierella sp.
GATGCAGCTGTTCAGCGCCATATTCTGGCTTTTGAAGGGGGCCACCCGCCAGCCGTCCTGCGCAAAGATGCGGCACAGCGCGGTGCAGAGCAGGCTTTTGCCCGCCCCGCTCATGGTGCCCTGAATCATAATACATTTTGCCTTAGCCATTTTCGCAGCCACACACCTTTCTGAGGGCAGCGATCAGCTGCCGGTTTTCCCGCCGGGTGCGCACCGCCACCCGGTACCAGCCCTTGTCAAGGCCGGGATAATTGGAGCAGTCCCGAATCAGCACGCCCAGCGTTCGCAGCGGGGCGGCCAGTTCCATTTCGCTGTACAGTAGCAGATAATTGGCACTGCCCGGCAGAACCCGCAGGCCCAGATCGGCCAGCTGACCGGCCAGCCAGGGCCGCTCCGTTTGAATGACCGCCCGCAGCCGGGCCACATACTTATGCTGGCCCAGAGCCGCAAGCCCCGCCTCCTGGGCCGGGCCGGACACCGCCCAGGGCTGGCCGCAGCGAGCCATGGCCTTCAGCAGGGCTTCGTCGCCGCACAGGCAGTACCCCAAGCGCAGGCCCGCCATGGCATACAGCTTGGTGAAGGCCTTCAAAATCAGCAGATTGGGGAACCGGTCCAGCTCCCCCTTCAGGGTGTGGGCTGCGGGATCGTCCAGCCAGTCGTTGAAGCACTCGTCCACCACCAGCAGGGTGCCGCAGACCTCGCACCGCTCCAGAATCTTTCGCAGCAGGTCCGTCTCGGTGAGCGCACCGGTGGGGTTGTTGGGCTCGCACAGAAACAGCATGTCCAGCTCGGGGGTGATTTTCTCCAGAATAGCGGGCATGACGGCAAAGCCGGTTTCTTCGGTGAGCAGATACCGCTTCACCCGGCAATCCACTGTCTCCAGCGCCTGCCCGTATTCCGCAAAGGTGGGCGCGGTGACAAGAGCCGTGCGGGGCTTTTTCGCCAGCACCACCCGGAAGATCAGATCCGCCGCGCCGTTGCCGCACAGGATCTGCTCCTGCTTCACATTCTCGTGCCGGGCCAGCGCCTCGGTGAGCCGACGGCAGAGGGGGTCCGGGTAACGGGCTGCCTGCCGGGCTGCCTTTGCCACAGCCCGCCGTACCGCCCAGGGCACTCCCAAAGGGCTCACATTGGCGGAAAAATCCAGCGGCGCGCGGCCATACTCGGCCTCAAAGCCCGCCCAGTCGCCGCCATGGGTCAGTTTTTGCTGCATTGCAGTTGATTCTCCTTTTTCTTATAAAGCCAGCAGCACCGCCCAGCGCACCGCCGCCAGCACCGCCAGACCCAACAGGCTGGCGGCCAGCATCATCCGGTTGGTGCGAGGGATGTCCTCCACCTCCACCGTGCGCAGCGCATCGCCCAGGGTGGGCTTTTCGTGCAGCTTGCCAAAGTACCAGGCCGGGCCGGCCAGCTGAACCCCCAGCGCACCCGCACAGGCGGATTCCGGCTGGGCTGCGTTGGGGCTGGCGTGCTTGCGCCGGTCCCGCCGCCAGATGCGCCAGGCGTTCGCCGCATTGTTTCCGGTGAAGAAGGCTGCGGCAATCCAGAACAAAGCGGACAGCCGGGCCGGGATGTATCCGGCCGCGTCGTCCAGTTTTGCGGCGGCCCGCCCGAAGTACAGGTATTTGTCGTTTTTGTAGCCCACCATGCTGTCCATGGTGTTGATGGCCTTGTAGGCCAGACCCAGAGGCGCGCCGCCGATGAGCAGGTAGAGCATGGGGGCGATGACTCCGTCCGAGAAGTTTTCCGCGATGGTTTCCACCGCTGCTTTGGTCACACCTTCGCTGGTGAGGGACTGGGTGTCCCGTCCCACCACACGGCTCACCGCTTTTCGGGCAGCAAGCAGATCACCTTTACAGAGCGGTTCGTACACATGCATGGTCTCCACCCGCAGATCCTTCATCGCCAGCGCCTGCCAGCACCACAGCACCTGCACCGCAAAGCCCAGCGCGGGATGAATCCGGCCTGCCAGCCAGATGACACCTGCGCTGAAAGCAAGCGTTCCCAGCGGCAGAACCGCCGCCAGCACCACGCCGCCCCAGAACAGAGCGCGAGGCGTATCCGGCAGAAGGCGGCGCAGCAGCCGTTCCAGCCGGGTAATGGCCTTGCCCATGTACACCACCGGGTGGGGCATCCAGCGGGGGTCGCCCAGAATCAGGTCGACACAAAAGCCCAGCAAAACAGCCAGTAAGATCGTCATACCTGCCCGCCCCTTTCATAGCACACCGTGCACTGGTATTCCAGCGTGTGGTCCTTGTGCCAACACTCGGCATCGGTGGTCACCAGATAGCCACCGCCGTTGGGGCCGCACCAGCTGTAATAATCCTTTTTGGGCAGGCCGTACTGCTCCATCAATGCCATCTGAGTACCGCCATGAGCCAGAATCACCAGCTCCTCCTCCCCGGCTGCTAAAGCATCCTCCAGCAGGCGACAGAAGGCCTCGCAGGTGCGCTGAGTGAACTCCGCCTTGGTCTCGCCGCCGGGGCAGCGGCCGGTGCAGTCCTCCCCCACCCAGGCAAGATAGTCCGGGTCCTTTTCCATCTCGATGTAGTTGCGGCCCTGAAACACGCCGAAGCACATCTCCTTCAGGTCCTCCACCTCCACCAGCCGGGCCTCCGGGAAAAGGATCTCGGCGGTGCGGCGGGCGCGAATCAGGGGGGAAACATATACCGCCTTGGGCGAAATCGGCGCTTTTTGCAGCCGGGCAAGGCCCTCGGCGCTCAGGGGGATATCCAGCGTGCCCTGATAGCGCTTTTGTTTGTTGTATTCCGTTTCGCCGTGGCGAAGCAGATAGATATTCATTCCGGTAATTCTCCTTTTAATAAGATGGGCAGACCGCAGAAGACCCGCACCACAGTATCCGCCCGCTGAGCCAGCAGGCAGGCTAGACGGCCCGCCGCTTCCCGGTCGGCCCGCTGCTTTGCATCCACCGGCACCACGCCGCCGCCCACCTCGGTGGCGATGACCACCGGCCAGGCTGCGAGCCGTTCCGCCAGTTCCTCCAGGGGTTGCTGCCCGGCCAGCTCCTGTACATCCCACACCGCATATCTGGCAAGCTTTTCCGCTTTACAGTTTAAAATGCGGCAGGCAAAGTCCCGTTTGCCCGCAAACAGCGGGCCTGTAATAAAAATCATAACGCTGCCTCCAACAGCTGCACCGCCACAAGGGCAGCCAGCATCCAAAGTTCCGCAGTCTGCAAAAACCAGCCTGCCAGATCGCCGGACAGGCCACCGAACTGCTTTTGGCTCATGCGGCGATAATAGACCAGCACCAGAAAAGCCGCTGCCGCCATGGCCGCGCCCTCTGCCCGACCCACCGCGCACATGCAGACCGCCAGCAGGATCGCCAGCACCAGCAGCACCCGTCGCACCGCCGCCCGGTCCGCCGAGGTGGCGAAGGTGTGGGCAAGGCCGGTGTTTTTGGCCAGCGGAAAGGTGGCCACCGCCCAGCCGGACAGCGCCCGGCTGAGTACAAAGCCCATCCCAAAGCAAGCAAGGGCCGGGCCGTCCAGCCGTACCGCAGTGCACAGCGCAAAGCTGGCCACAAACCAGACGCCCAGCCGGATCACCGCAAAGGCACCGCAGCGGGGGTCCTTTAAAATCTCCTGCTTTTTCTCCGGCGGCGCGCAGCTGGCCAGCGCGTCGCTGGTGTCGGCGTAGCCGTCCAGATGGATGCCCCCCGTGAGCAAAATGGGAATCAGACAGAGTCCCGCGCCTCGCAGCATTTCCGGCATGCACAGCCAATTGGCGGCAATCTGCCACAGCGCCTGCGCCAGTCCGATCACCACCCCGATCAGAGGCAGCGCGCACAATGCATACCGCATGTTGCGTGGCCCCCACACCGGCTGGGGCACCGGGATGGCGGAAAACATGGCAAAGGCCACCGCGATGGTCTCAAGCACGATCATGCAGATAGGGCTCCTTTCCTTTATAATACCGGGCAATGCCGCACTGTACCTCGCACACATTGTCCGCCCGGGCGGCCAGCTCCCGGTTGAGCCGGGCCAGCAGCCGCAGATATTCCAGGGTATCACCCTCGTAATCACTGCCGCCGCTGAACACCTCGTTGCTCACAAGAATCAGCTCGCTGCACTGGCTGCACAGCCTGTCCACCCCGTTCAGGATGGCACGGCAGGCATCCTCGCCCGCGCCCGCGGGATCATACCGCTCGTTTGCCGCCAGATTGCTCAGGCATTCCAGCAGCACTGTGCCTTTTTCCGGCAGCTGCAGGCCCGCCAGATTCAGCGGGCACTCCACCGTCTCAAAGCCCTTGCCCGCACGCATGGCCCGGTGCCGGGCGATGCGCTGGCGCGTCTCCTCGCCCCAGGGCTGCATGGTGGCAATGTAAAACCGGCGGGATACGGGCGCCGCCACTGCCAATCGCTCGGCGTATTCGCTTTTGCCGCTGGCCGCACCACCCACAATTAACGTGAACATGGCTCGCCTCCCTGGGGCTGGTAGGCCTCCATGCCATAATTTTCAAAGGTGTTGGATTCCTCGTACACCGCCTGGGCCATATCCAGCAGCGGCATGGCCGCCAAAGCACCGGTGCCCTCGCCCAGGCGAAGCCCGGCGGTAATCAGGGGATGCTTGTCCAGCGCATTCAGCAGCAGCGCACCCGCAGGCTCCGCCGATACATGGCTGGCCAGAATCGCCTTGCCCGCATCCGGGCAGAGACGCACCGCCAGCAGGGCTGCTGCCGCGCTGATGACGCCGTCCATAAGCACCGGCACCCCGAAGGCCGCGCCGCCCAGAAAGGCACCGCACATGCCTGCGATGTCAAAGCCGCCCAGCTTGGCCAGCACATCCAGCGGGTCTTCCGGGTCTGGTCGGTTGATTTGAATCGCCCGGCAGATGGCCGCTTTTTTGCGGACAAGGCCCTCGTCGGAAAGTCCCGCGCCCCGGCCGGTGATGGCCTCCGGCTCACAGCCCAGCAGCACGCTGGCCACTGCGCTGGCGGTGGTAGTGTTGCCGATACCCATTTCTCCAGTGGCCAGAAGGCCCACGCCCTGCTCCTTACAATCCTTCACCAGCAGCGCACCTGCCAGAATGGCCTGCTCAGCCTGAGCGCGGGTCATGGCCGGGCCCTGGGAAATATCGCCGGTGCCGTTGGCCACCCGCCGATCCAGCACACCGGGCTGCGGAATAAAATCCTTGATGCCCATATCCACCGGAATCAGCTTACAGCCTGCCCGCCGGGCCATCCGGCAGGCGGGGGTGGTACCCTCCGCAAAGCCGCGGGCCACCATGGCCGTTACCTCGCTGCCGGTCTGGGTTACCCCCTGGGCCACCACGCCATTATCCGCGCAGAAAACGAGTAAGGCTTTCTGTTCCAGATCAATGTCCGCCGAGCCGGTGACCGATGCGATCTGGCACAATGCGTCCTCCAGAAGGCCCAGGCTGCCCAGCGGCTTTGCACAGGCGTTCCAGCGGCGGCGGGTTTCCTGCTCCGCCCTTTCGTTTTTCGGCTCGATCTGTTTTAAAAGCTGTGCCAGTGTCACGCCTCTTTCTCCTCTCGCTTTGCATATTCCTTTGCCGCTGCCGCAAAGCGCTCGGCCAGCGGCAGGTCTCCGGCAAGATACAGGTGCGGGAATCCGGCATACAGGCTCTGGGTGGCAAAGCAGCAGCTCCACTGCCTGCCGCCGGAGGTCTTTTCCGCCTGCAGGGCCGCGCCATTCTCGGTGCTGTCCCAGCAATGGAACTCGTGGGCATTGGTGGTCTCGCCGGTGCGCAGCAGCATGCTGTCGCTGCGGGCGGTCAGACGATTGTAGCCGAACCGCACCAGTCCGCCGGTTTTATGGCCCGCGCCGGGCAGCACCCCGGCCATGGGCCAGGCGTCGCCGTTTGCGTCCTCCAGACTCTGGCCCAGATACAAAAAGCCGCCGCATTCCGCCACGGTAGGCATCCCTCGCTCCACCGCCGCCCGAATGGCATGCCGCATGGGGCGGTTCTCGCTGAGAGCCTTTGCGTGCAGTTCAGGATAACCGCCGCCCAGATACAGCCCCGCCGCACCGGCCGGAAGGCTCTCATCATGCAGCGGGCTGAAAAAGCGCAGCTGTGCCCCGGCCCGGCGCAAAGCGTCCAGGCTCTCTTCATAATAAAACTGGAAGGCCTCATCCCGGGCCACGGCGATCATCGGGCCATCCGCACAGGGCTGCTCCGCAATTGCGGGCCCCGACTGCCGCCCGGTCTGGTAGACTGCCAGAAAGCGGGGCCAGTCCAGTGTGGTTTCCAAGCAGGCGGCAATGGCCCGCACCCGCTGGGCCAGATCCTCCACCTCGCCGGCGGTGACCAGACCCAGATGCCGGCTGGACAAGGACGCCTGCTCCAGCTCGGGCAGATAACCCATCACCGGAACACCGGTCTCCTCTTCCAACATGGGCTTGAGCGCGGCATACAATCCGGCGCTGCAACGGTTCAAAAACAGGCCCCTGATGCGGCTGTCCTTCCGGAAGGAGAGCATCCCCTTCACCTGAGCCGCCAGCGTCAAACTGGAGCCGTAGGGGTGCAGCACCAGCAGCACAGGAAGTTCCAGCAGGCGGGCCACATCCCAGGCGCTGGCCTTGTCGCCGCCGAAGGTCATGCCGTCGTAAAAGCCCATCACACCCTCGCACACCGCCGCACCGCAGCCTGCCGGGTGGCGTCGGTACAGCTCCCGCACCCGCTCTTCCCCGGCGAGAAACGCATCCAGATTCCGGCTGGGCACCTGCAGCACCGAGCGGTGGAACATAGGGTCGATATAATCCGGCCCGCACTTGAAGGCCGCAGGGGCCAGGCCCCGGTCTTTCAGCGCCTGCAGCAGGCCGCAGGTGACAGAAGTTTTGCCGCTGCCGGAAGCCGGGGCGGCGATCATCACTTCGAGCATTGCTCCTCCTTATCCAAACAGCGGGCTTTGCCGCCGCACAGAGAAAAAGGCCTCTCCCGCCTTGCCGGATAGCAAAGCGAAGAAAGGCCCGGAAACGTACAACCCACACCGGCCCAGCAGCCGGTGTTTTGCCCTGCGCACGTTTGGTCCGTCCGGCGCGGGGCTTCCTGCCTTTGGCAGTGATTCGTCCGTCAGGCAGGTCTTCCGGCTCAGGCCTTGCGCGCACCGGCAGCGCCTTCCCGGGAAATAACTTCCCAGTGGCTTTTTCTGCCGGAGCTCAGCCTTTACGGCGGCGGTCCCGCATGGGCATTGCACCCATTTCCCTATTCTCCCGGACAGCCTTACACGGCCCCGGGCACCCGGCGGCGATTTAACCTATATACTATACCACAAAACCGGCTGTTTGTATAGGCAAAACGCTCATAAATTCAGGCAGTGCTGCCCGTAGGCTTTCGCCGGGCCAGGATGGCCTGCACCGCGTCCCACAAACCGAAGCGGAGCATCAGAAGGCAGTAAAGGCCGCCGGTGACCACACAGCCCAGCAGCAGCTGCGGCCAGTCGCCACTCACTCCCATCAGGCGCAAACTCCTCTGCCCCAAAAGCGCTGAGATCAGAAAGATCAAGGCAGGCTGCACAAACCACCGGTACCAGCGAGTGCGAATGCGTGCCACCTTCTCGATGCGGAAGATGTTCAGCAGCGCGGACAGCACGTTGGAGCAGATCATCACAAACAAAAAGCCCTTCATGCCCATGCGGGGCATGAGCAGAATCACCAGACCGATTCGAATCAGGGAATCCCAGATGCTGTAGCGGAAGGTAGCCACCTCCTCGCCCAGGCCCTTTAAGATGGAATCGCCCATGGCGTCCAGGTACATGCCCGGCAGCACCGGGGCCAGCACCGCCAGATAAAAGCCGATGGTCTCATCGTGGTAGAGAATGCGGCCCAGCGGGTAGGCATACAAAGCGATCAGGCCCCCGGCCAGCACCGAAAAGGTGGTGGTGAACAGCATGATGCGCCCCACCAGCGTTTCCAGCGTTTTCTGCCGTCCTAAAATGTGAGCTTCGGTGACCTCCGGCATCAGCAGGGTGGCCAGCGGAGTGAGGAAGGAAAACGGAAACAGCAGTATCGGCATGGCCATGCCCTTGAGTGCGCCAAACTGAGCCAGCGACTCCTCCCGGCTGCCCAGAAAGGCCAGCAGGCAGGCGGGAACCAGCGTGTTTTCCACCGTGTGGAGGGCACTGTCCAGGCAGCGGCCTCCTTCCACCGGGGCCAGAATGCGCCAGATTCGCCCGGAGGTGCCCCTGGGCACCTGGGCCGGGGCATCGCCGAAGGTCCGGTTCATATCCCGCTGGTAGTACCACATCACCAGCAGGGTAGATACAACCTCGCTGACCATGCTGCCCACCAGCACCGCAGCGCAGGCGTACTGCACACCCCGCTGCACCGCACCGGGAAGAATCAGCAGCACCAGGACAATACGGATGATCTGTTCAAAAATCTGACTGACCACATTGGGACCTACCTTGCGGCGGGCAAAGAAATAGCCTCGGGCCGCCGAGCCCACCGCCATGAAGGGCAGACTGGGTGCCAGCAGCGCCAGCGAGGGCGCGGCCCGTACATCCCCCAGCCAGAAACGGGCAGCAGGCCAGGCCAGGGCCAGCTGCACTGCCCCTGCCGTGAGGCCAAAGGTTAAGGCAAGCCCCATCACCCGGCCTAATACTCCCTTTGCCCGGCCGGGCTGCGGGCGTGCCAGCTCCTCCGCTGCCAATCGGGTGGCAGCTACCGAAACACCCGCGGTGGCCACCGTAATGCAAAGGCTGTAAAGCGTAAAGATCAGCTGATACAGGCCCATGCCCTCGGCCCCGATGCGTGCGGCGATGTATACCCGAAAAAACATGCCCGCCGCCCGCAGCCCCAGGCCGGTGATCGTGAGGATTGCCACATTCTTTAAATAGGTTTTTAGTCTGCCCATGGGCCCACCCTTTCTTTCGGCTCAAGCTGCCTGTTCCATGGGTATTCATTCGGGTGACAGAATATGCTTTGATGCGGCAATCGCTTTTGGTTTGTTGGCGGATTCTTTTCTTTTGTTGACAGGTGTGGTAAAATCATTAGCGGACACTTTCACTTTGCCCGTTCGCATTTGGCGGCGGGCCGCAGGAGGATTTACAATGATGATGGAAACCATTCAGCAGGCGGCCGACCTGCTGCGCAGACGCCTGCCCGAAACGCCCACTGTGGGCATCGTACTGGGCAGCGGTCTGGGCGGCCTTGCCGACCGCATCGAAGCACCGGTGTATGTGCCTTACAGCGAGATTCCGGGCTTTGCGGTCTCCACCGCGCCGGGTCATGCGGGCCGCTTTGTGGCCGGGCAGCTGGCAGGCAAGCAGGTGCTGTGCATGCAGGGCCGTCTGCATTACTACGAAGGCCACTCCATGCAGGACATCGTGTTCCCCATCCGGGTGATGAAGGCCCTGGGCGTGGAGACGTTGATCCTGACCAACGCCGCGGGCGGTGTGAACACCAGCTTCTCGGTGGGCGATTTGATGCTGCTGGAGGATCACATCAACTTCATGGGCGCCAACCCCCTGACCGGCCCCAACGATGAGGCCGTCGGCCCCCGCTTCTGCGATATGACCTTTGCCTACACCCCGGCGCTGCGTGAGCTTGCTGAGCAGGTGGCTGAAAAGCAGGGCGTTGCATTGCAGAAGGGTGTGTATCTGGGCTACATGGGCCCCAGCTACGAAACCCCCGCCGAAATTCGCGCCTTCCGCACCCTGGGTGCGGACGCAGTTGGCATGAGCACCGTGCCCGAGGTGATCGCTGCCAGCCATTGCGGCTTGAAAGTTCTGGCCATGAGCCTGATCACCAACATGGCCGCGGGCATTGAAAAGAAGAAGCTTTCCGGTGATGAAGTCATCGAGATCGCCAACCAGCGCGCACAGGTGCTGCAGAATCTGGTGAGCAGCATCATTGCCGAGCTGTAATAGAAAAAAGGAGAGAAACAAATCATGAGCGAATGTTCGCATGATTGCAGCAGCTGCAGTCAAAACTGCTCCAGCCGTCAGAACCCTCAGGATTTCCATGAGGCCCCCCACAAGCTGAGCAGCATTAAGAAGGTTATCGGTGTGGTAAGCGGCAAGGGTGGCGTCGGCAAGAGCATGACCAGCGCCCTGATGGCTGTGGAGATGCGCCGCCGTGGTTACGGCGTGGGCATCCTGGACGCCGACATCACCGGCCCCTCCATCCCCAAGCTGTTCGGCATCCATGGCCGCGCCATGGGCGACGAGAACGGCATCTGGCCCATCGAGAGCCGCATGGGCATTGATGTGATGAGCATCAACCTGCTGCTGGAGCACGAGGAGGACCCCGTTGTATGGCGTGGCCCCGTGATCGCCGGCGCGGTGAAGCAGTTCTGGCAGGACGTGATCTGGAAGGACGTGGACTTCCTGTTTGTGGACATGCCTCCGGGCACCGGTGACGTTCCCCTGACCGTGTTCCAGACCCTGCCCGTGGACGGCATCATCGTGGTTGCCAGCCCGCAGGAGCTGGTGAGCATGATCGTGGGCAAGGCCGTGAAGATGGCTCAGATGATGAACATTCCCATTCTGGGCGTGGTGGAGAACATGAGCTACGTGGAATGCCCGGACTGCGGCAAGCAGATCAAGGTATTCGGCGAAAGCCACGTGGACGAGGTTGCTGCCAAGTACAACATTCCCGTTCTGGCCAAGTGCCCCATCGACCCCAAGCTGGCAGAGTGTGCCGACCAGGGCCTGATCGAGGTGTATGGCGGCCAGTACCTGAATGCCGCAGCTGACGCGGTGCAGGCGCTGCTGAAGTAAGCTATCCTGGCTTATGGGAGGCGCCAAACCACCGAAGGAGTGGACCCGGATGTTCCGCGAGCACTTGACCGTCAGTTATCTGCTCGGCTTTCTTCTGATCGTGGCGGTGATCTTCATCGCCGGAGCCGTTTTCTGGTCCACCGCCTTATTCTGAACCGAATGCCCCGTGGCAAGCCGGGTGATTTTCCCGCCTGCCCGGGGCATTTTTTTATCTCACCAAGGAGGTATTTTTCCATGCACATTCCCGCCTGCGAAACGCGGCAGCTTGAGATTCTTACCTTTCAGCAAGCCATGGAGCACCGGGACCAGAGTGCCGAATACGACCGGAGCCGGTGGCTGTATATTCCGGACTTTTACTCGGAATACCGGTACATTTTAGGCACCGTGGGCAAGCGCCCGCTGATCACCATTGGCATCAACCCTTCCACCGCCGCTCCCGACGCGCTGGACAACACCCTGAAATCCGTGCAGCGCATCGCTCTGGGTAACGTTTTTGACTCCTTCATCATGTTCAATGTGTACGCCCAGCGAGCCACCAACCCGGACCAGATGGACAAGGAGTTCAACGAGCCTTTGCACCGGGAGAACATGAACGCCTTCCGCTGGGTGCTGGAGCGCAGCGGCGAACACCCGGCTCTGTGGGCGGCCTGGGGCACCATCATTGAAAAGCGCCCCTACCTGAAGCAGTGCCTGGCGGACATGATGGAGCTGGGCCAGCAGTTCGGCGCGGTATGGTATCAGGCAGGCAAGCCCTCGGTGAAGGGACATCCCCACCACCCGCTGTATCTGAAAAAGGATTCCGCTCTGGACCCCTTTGATGTGGCCGCTTATCAGGCAAGCCTGTAAAAGAACGCTGAACTCAAGTGATGAGTTCAGCGTTCTTTTATTGAATCAATTGGAAGTGCTCCGCCAGTGCGGCGCGCCCCAGCGGGGCATCGCCGGTTTGCAGCGCCTTCAGAATCCGGCGATGAGTGTCCAGCAGCGGAGCGCGGGTGGCCTCGTGCAGCTGGGCCAGCGTCTCCCGGCGGTAGAGCTCCCCCTGACTGGAAAGAGCCTCCATGATCACGGCGATGAGCTGGTTCTCCCCCGCCTCAATGCGCCCCCTGTGAAATTGGCGCTCGGCCTCCTCCAGCTGGTCCGGCTCCTGCGCCTGCTCCATAGCCTGCACCGCCTGTTCCATCGCCTGTATTGGCTGCGGAGGAGCAAGGCGCACCGCCCGTTCGTAAGCGGCACCTTCCAAACTTTCACGCAAGGTAAGGAATTCGCCCCGGTCACTCTGGCGAAGCAGCAGCATCATGGAAAGGATGGAGGAAAACCCCTGCCCGGCCTCGTTCACCAGAAAACTACCCTGCCCGTGCACACTGCGCACAAAGCCCATGTTTTCCAGCTGGCGCAGCGCCTCCCGCACCGAGTTGCGGCCAAGACCCAGCTCCGCCATCAGGCTGCGCTCAGAGGGCAGCTTCGCCCCCAAAGTTAGCTTGCCCTCCAGAATCTGGCCTTTCAGGTATTCCAGCACCAGATCGTAGGTACGGGCGGTAGATTTCTCCTCACTTGCCGGTGGCTTCGTTTTCATCCAGCAATCCCCTCCAGCGCAGATAGTTTAAAATCATTTCCACGCAGCCGTCCACGCCCAGAATCCCACTGTCCAGACAAAGCTCATAGCCCTCGGCCTGGCCCCACTGCTCACCAGTGAAATACTTGTGGAACTCAGTTCGTTCCTCGTCCACCTCCTGCATGCGTATCGCCGCCTTTTTCGGCGAGATGTTCTCCAGCTGGGCAATGCGCTGGCAGCGGATCTCGGGAGCCGCATGGATAAACACACTCACGGCGTTTGCATCCGGGCGGAAAATCACATTGCCGCACCGGCCGATCAGTACACCGCTGTGATCCTGCATCAAGGCGCGAATCCGGCGGAACACCGTCTCGCTTGTTACGGCAGGCTCCTCATTCATGGCAATGGCATAGAGCAGGCTGTTCACCGGCCGCTCCTCATAAAAGGCCTTGACCTCGCTGTAATCCGGCGTGCTGCGGGCAATGGACATCAGCTTTTCCTTATCGTAAAAATCCACACCCAGGCGCTCGGCCAGCTTTGCGCCCACCAGACGGCCGCTGCTGCCGTATTGACGGCCCACCGCCACGATCAATGGTTGTTTCATGGTTATCCCCTCCGCAGGTTACATAAATTGGGCAAACACCGAAGCGCCCACCACGGTGCACAGGCCCGCCACCGCAATGGCCAG
>NZ_JAGHKE010000075.1:0-12518 GCF_017889395.1 Allofournierella sp.
CATTGGTCCTGCAGCAGAGCAGTTTTGGGCATGATGGCCGCCAACTGCTGCGCAGCCGTCATATTGGTCTTATTTTCAGTAATCTCGTTTTTCAGCAGGGTCCGGTCATACAGCGAACCAACACGCACCATAAAAAACTCATCCAGATTACTGCCGTAAATCGCTGCGAATTTCATCTGCTCCGCCAGGGGAACCGTTTTGTCCTTGCTCAGAGCCAGCACACGCTTATTGAAATCAAGCCAGCTGAGCTCGCGGTTGATGTAGATGTTGTTCTCTGTCATCACGATCTATCTCTCCTCTTTTTGCATCTCGTCCGATTCGATGTAAAGCCTTGAACGCCAGGCCTCAATGCTCTTTGCAGATATGCCATCGACCTGATCCAGCTCATCTATGCTGGAAAATGACCCGTGCTCCTCTCGATAATCCAGGATGGCCTGCGCCTTTTTCTCGCCGACACCAGGGAGCGAACACAGCTCCTCCAGTCCCGCAGAGTTCAGATCAACCAGCATCATCTGCTGTACATCAAATTCCTCCGAGGCAACGGTCCGATAGCCCGGCTGCCAAAACGGCACACTGAACCCGACTGCTCCCGCCAGCAAAAGTACAAACGCAGTCACGCAGCTCAGCAGCACCCTTCCGGTCGTTCGATCCCCTGCCATTTCGTGCCGCACCCTCTTTGTTCGACCGTATTCTCTGATCGTTTTTGACGAACACGGTCTTTTTTCTATTATATCACAAATCCCTGTCAGTGTTTGTAAAGATATACAAAAATCTCCCGTTCCGATATTCCATCGGAACGGGAGATTTCAAACCACAGATAAGAATCAGCGGGCCACGCGCTCGCGCACCTTCTGAGCAATGACCTCAGCAGTGAGACCGTAGTGCTTCAGCAGGTCATTGGCAGGGCCGGACTGGCCAAACGCGTCCATGATCGCAATGGGAGAAACCGGGCAGCAAACACCCGCACCCACCATAGCCTCGCAAACCGCACTGTACAGGCCACCGATCACGCTGTGCTCCTCAGCGGTCACAATGCAGCCGGTCTCCTTTGCGGCGCTCACCACAGCCTCCACATCCAGAGGCTTGATGGTGTGCATGTTCACCACACGCACCTGAATGCCTTCCTGAGCCAGCTGCTCCGCAGCCTCCAGAGCGCGGGCAACCATCAGACCGGTAGCAATGACCGTCGCGTCCTTGCCCTCGCGCAGGGTAACTGCGCGGCCCAGCTCAAAGTGGTAGCTTTCCGGATCATTGATCACGGGCACTGCCAGACGGCCCAGACGCAGGTAAGCCGGGCCCTTATAATCAGCCAGAGCATAAACTGCCTGGCTCGCTTCGGTATCGTCAGCGGGATTCACCACAACCATGCCGGGGATACCACGCATCAGAGCGATGTCCTCCACGCACTGGTGAGTCGCACCGTCCTCGCCCACAGAGATGCCTGCATGGCTGGCACAGATCTTCACGTTCAGATGGGGGTAGCCCACCGAGTTGCGGATCTGCTCATATGCACGCCCGGTGGCGAACATGGCAAAACTGGAAACAAAGGGAATCATCCCGGCAGCAGCCATGCCAGCCGCGATGGAAACCATGTTGCCCTCCGCAATACCGCAGTCAAAATGGCGCTCAGGGAATTTTTCCTGGAACATGCAGGTTTTGGTGGACTCTGCCAGGTCCGCATCCAGCACAACGACCTTATTGTTTTCCGCGCCCAGCTGCGCCAGGGTGCGGCCATAGCTCTCACGGGTAGCGATCGGTTTTGTCTGCATCATCGTTCTTATACCTCCAGTTCAGCCGCCGCGGCGCGCAGCTCTTCGATAGCCTGTTCATACTGCTGCTGATTGGGGGCCTTGCCGTGCCAGCCAGCCTGGTTTTCCATAAAGGATACGCCCTTGCCCTTTACCGACTTCTGTACGATCACGCTGGGCTTGCCCTTCACCTGACGCGCCGCGCTGAACGCAGCGTCCAGGCTCTCGAAATCATGGGCATCCGCAGTAAATACTTCCCAGCCAAAGGCGCGGAACTTCTCATCGATGGGGTACACCGAACAAACATCGCTCACATTGCCATCGATCTGCAGGCCATTATTATCCACCACAGCGATCAGGTTATCCAGCTTGTGGTGCGCCGCGAACATGGAAGCCTCCCAAACCTGGCCCTCCTGCAGCTCACCGTCACCCAGAACCGTAAACACACGCCAGTCAGCGCCCTGAGTCTTGGCAGCCAGCGCCATACCCACAGCAGCAGAAATGCCCTGACCCAGGCTGCCGGTGCTCATATCCACACCGGGGGTACCTTTCATATCCGGATGGCCCTGCAGCATCGCGCCCAGGTGACGGAACTTCTTCAGTTCCTCCCGGTCAAAGAAACCCTTCTGCGCCAGAATCGAGTAGAGCGCGGGGCAGGTGTGGCCCTTGGAAAGCACCAGACGGTCACGCTCCTCCCAGGAAGGATTCTTGGGGTCTACCCGCATCTGTACCTCGTAGATATAGGTCAGAGTGTCGGCTACCGACATCGATCCGCCCGGATGACCGGAAGCGGCGCTGTACACTTCGCTCAGAACGTCCTGCCGCACCTGATTTGCCATACGCTTCAGATGGTTCATCGTTTGTTTGTCCATGCTGTTCCTCCGTTATTTTCCCTCTTGTTTTTTAACCAATGCATACAGGTACTCGCCCACACCTCCGTCTGTGCAGCGGGCCACCACCTCATCAGCGGCATTCTGCACCTCCGACGGCGCGTTGCCCACGGCCACCGAATATCCTGCGGCGGCCATCAGCTCCAGATCATTGAAGTAATCGCCGATCACGATGGTATGTTCTATAGGGATGAGTTCCCTGCGGCAAAGCTCTTTCAATGCGGACGCTTTCGAGGCCTGCTCCGGCATGATCTCAAAGTAAATAAAATTGGTAGACACAAATTGCAGCCCGGGGTAGCTTTTGTCCGCGAAATACTGCTGCACCTTGAACAGGGCAGCAGGATGCGCTGCAAAAACCACCTTGGCCCAGTTCGCCGGAACCTGCTTCAGCGGACAGAGCACACAACCCATTTTTTCGTCCTTCATATGTGCGGTGGTGTATTGGTTGGCTCGCACCACATACGGCCGGCCCTCCTCCACCATGATTTCCACACCCAGATCCGGAAATGCAGCCATTGCTTCCTCAATGGCTCGCACAGCGGATTCCTGGTTCAGGAAATGCTGATCCACGGCTTCATTCGTATGCAGATCGTACAGCACCGAACCGCCGCACGCAATGGCTGGGCAGGAAAGCTCCAATCCCTGCAGCGCCGCCTGAATCGATTCCGGCGGGCGTCCGGTGGCCACCGTAAAACGCCCTCCCATAGCCATAAACAGCCGGATGGCTGCCAGATTGCAATCCGGGATGCCCTCCTTGGCGGTGAGCAGGGTGTTATCCATATCGCAGACCACAAGATAATTTTTCAGTGGTTCCATTCCTCCTGCTCCTTTCCCAGCGAGCGCAAAAAGCGGTTAAAATACTCCGGCAGCTCGCTGTCGAATTCCAGATACTCGCCGGTGATCGGATGCACAAATCCCAACGTTTTTGCATGCAGGCATTGCCCCTGCAGGCTCTTGATCACATTTTTCGGTCCGTAAACCGGATCACCGGCCACCGGATGGCCGATGCTGGCCATATGTACCCGAATCTGATGGGTCCGGCCCGTCTTCAATCTGCACTCCAGATGGCTGAATCCCTGATAGCGCCCCAGCACATGATAGGCCGTGTAGGCATATTTGGAGTTCTGCTCCGTAGCTGCCATCTTTTTCCGGTCGGTTTTGTGGCGGCCGATGGGCGCTTCCACAAACCCCTCATCGTTTGCAAAGCCCCCGTACACCACCGTCTGATACACCCGATTGATGCTGTGCACTGCCATCTGCTCCGACAATCCGGTATGGGTGGCATCATCTTTTGCCACCACCAGCAGACCGCTGGTATCCTTGTCGATGCGGTGGACGATGCCTGGGCGCACCACGCCTCCAATACTGGAAAGGCGCCCCGCGCAATGATACAGCAGCGCGTTTACCAGCGTACCGTCCGGATTACCGGGTGCCGGATGGACCACCATGCCCTTGGGTTTGTTCACCACCAGAAGGTGTTCGTCCTCATATACAATGTCTACCGGAATATCCTGGGGCACCGCATCCAGCGGCTGCGCCTCCGGAACCTCTACACAAACAGTAATTCCCGGCTGGATCTTCTGATTTTTCGCAGCAGGCTTGCCGGCATAAAGCACGCCTCCCTGTTCCATCAACTGTTGCAGTGCGCTGCGGGAAAGTCCGGTTTGGGTAGCCAGGAACCGGTCGAGCCGTTCCCCCGCTTGCTCCGGCTGCACCACAAATTCAAATCGTTCCATCCGTTTTTTCTCCAGAAACCTTCTTTTTGGCAGCCAGTTCCTCCAGAATCAGATTCAGGACCAGCAGGCCGATTCCTGTGCAAACCAATACATCTGCCAGGTTAAAAATCGCAAAGCGGATAAAGAGAAAGTTAATGTAATCCACAACCTGATGATTGAACACCCGGTCGATCCAGTTGCCGATTCCGCCTGCCAGAACCAGAACCCAGGCCCAGTATTCCAGTTTCCGGTCCGGACGCTTGATCAGCAGATAGGCCGCAATGGCTACCATCGCCACGCTTGTGAACGCAATCAGGAAAAACTGCTGACCGCTGAAGCTGCTGAAAGCAGCACCATCGTTCAGATAATAGCGAAGCTCCACCACACCGGGGATGAGCGGCATTGCCCCCACAGGTGCAAGCACCGCCGTTGCCCACAGCTTAACGAGCTGATCCAAAATCACAAGCAACGCCACCACGGCGGCGGTAATCAATACAGTTACCAAAACAAATGTTCTCCTTTAATCTTCCGATTCGCAGCAAAGGCGGCGCCTTTTTTCAAAACGCCGCCTTCCCTAGTGCCTTATTCCGATCAATCGGTGAACTGGATTCCCTTGAATCCCTGGAACGCAGGAGCCTGCTCAGGCTGCTCTTCCTGCTTGGGCTCCTCGGCGGGCTGCTGACTGAAGGTCTGTGCAGAGAAATCCTCCTCAAAGAACTCCTCCACAGTATCCAGCATATTGCCGGCCGGCTCACCGGACTGCTCCCCGTAAAGCTCGGACAGATCGGGGAACTGCATAGTCTCCGCCTTCGGCTCCTCCATGGCGGGAACCTGCTCAGGCTGTGCTTCTTCGGGCTGGGATGCTTCTTCCTGTACCGGCTCCAAAGTTTCCCCCACGGACTCGATCTCCTCTGCCTCCTCATCACCGGGCAGACCGCTGATCAGCTCGATGTGCTGCTTATACATGGCCAGCAGAGTGTTTTTGAAATGAGCCACCTCTGCCTTGACGCGTTCCAGCTCCTGCTGCTGCTCCTCGCTCTGCTCCTGAGCCACCCGGGTAAGCGTATCGGCCCGGATACCAGCCTCACGCAGCAGAGACTCCGCCTTCTGCTTGGCTTCGCGGATCACGCTTTCGCCCATCCGCTGTGCGTTCAGCAACGCAGTCTTCAGGTTGTCTTCGTCCCGGCGGTATTCTTCGATCTTCTCCGCAAGGATGTACAGTTTCTTTTCCTTGTCGGCGTTGTCCGCGGCCAGCTGCTCCATATCCTGAGCCACCTGCTGCAAAAAGGCGTCCACGTCCTCCGGCCGATATCCACGCATGACCTTATCGAACGTGACGCTGCGGATTTCCTGCGGTGAGATCATAATCTAATTCCTCCAGTGCTTCTGGTATCAGTATTGAAAAAATGTAATAAATTGGCGATCTTTTTTGCTTTTACCGCCGATTTCTTCCAAACGAAAACGACCGCTCCCTCGCACCGTGAACAGGTCGCCCTGATACACCGGTGCATGCGGGTTGCTCACAGCCACATGGTTGATTTCCAGCCGACCGCCTCGCACAAGATCAGCAGCCTGCCCGCGACTGCATCGAAGCATCGCCGCCAGGACCGCATCCGCCCGAAGGGACGAAACTGTAGCGTTCTGCCGAGTCCTCTCCGGCTCCTGCACCGGAATCTCGCCATAAAAACGCTCGGTGTAAACGGAATATCGACCCACACTGGCCAGCTCATTGCAAAGCAGCTCCGCTGCCGGCTCCAGTGCAAATACATAGGCCGTACCGGACGCCTGCGGGTCCGGTACGATGTCGCCGATGCTGGACCGATCCAACCCAAGGCCCAGGACCGCACCCAGATAGTCCTTGTGGGCAGGCACATCCTGCGCGTGAAAGCACTCCACCCGGACACAGGCAATGGGCGGGGTCCCGCAGGACCCCACCGGTTCGATGCACAGAATCTTTCGCTCCGCAAAGGGATATCCCCCATCAAAGGAATATTCCTCGCAGCTTTCCCGGTTCAGCGCGGCCTGCGCCAGTGTCTGTTCCCGGTCGCTCAGAAAAGAGCTATAGCGCGCGATTCCCTTTCGCATGGCGATCCCGCACAGATCCTGAACCCGGCGCATCACCAGACGCTCCTGATCGTTCTGCGGCGGAACAAAGCCCCGCTGGGCAGCCGAATCAGAAGAATACGCCATTGCTCTCCAACTCGTCCAACAGATCGCCCATAATATCCACGTTATAGGGGGTGATGATGAAGGTGCTGTTGGCCACACGCTTCATCTGGCCGTTGTTGGCATAGGCCACGCCGGACAAAAAGTCCACCAGACGGCGGGAAACCTCTTTGTTCGTGGACTCCAGATTCAGCACAACGGTGCGCTTGGCGTTCAGGTGATCCGCCACGGTGCTGGCATCGTCAAACCGCTCGGGCTTGACCAGAACCACCTGCAGCTGAGTGGTGGCATTGATGTTTACCACCTTATTGCGCTTGCCGGTATTTTCCGGCGGATAATCCTCTTCCGGGGCAGCGCCGCCGCGGGAGGGATTGATGAACATATCGTCAGTATCGTAGTAATCGTCTTCGGCTTCGTCACCCACGCCCAGCATGCTTTTCACTTTATCAAACATCTTTCATTGCTCCTTCCAATGTGCATTGATAAGATTGCCCTTTTTCATGCAAGAAAAATATAAAATCAGTTAGTATATATTATCGCCGTTTTTCGGCAACCTGTCAACAAACAAAATTATTTTTTTGGCTTCTTCCATAAATTTTCACGCAGCTGTGATCAGCTCAGGATCTTTCCGTCCCGCAGGTCCGTCCCTTCCACGATCACCTCATCAAACATGCGCAGCTCGTTGTCGGTGCCGACCTTGCCGTCCTCTGCCACCAGCATATACTCCTCGTTCTGATAAACGATCTGGATTTTACGCCAGCGGGCCAGGTTGCCGTACTTTACATACACGCCCTTTTCACCATCCACAATATGCAGGGCGTCAGTGTCCACACGGAGACCTTCGTAAGATTCAAAGTCGATCTTCGCCTCCTCCAGGGAAAGGCCCAGCACATCAGCACCGATGTATTCACAGTGCAGCACGAATTTGGCAAGGCCCTGCTCTTCATTCAGCTCAACGGACTCTACCGTGGCCGGAAGCGTTTTCTCCGCCGCGCCCGGGAAGCTGATCTGTACACTGGATACATTCTCAAACTTCTTGCCCTCTTCCAGACTGCAGGTGGCGTAGAAATACCAAGTATAGCTGGTCACAATTTTACCTGCGCCCTCCAGAGGCTGCACACCATCGCCATTTTCAATGGACTGCGCCAGCGTGGCCGCGTCCATTTCATTCAGCTGTTCCCGGGTGAACGAGAGCAGATCGGCCGAATCGGAAGCCACGAAATAGCCGCCCACCGGTGCAGAAATGGTTGCAGGCTGACCCAGCTGAGCTTCCACCTGCTCCTTTTGTGCCTGCAGCTCCTGTTTCGCCTGATCAAAATTTCTTACCGCACCGGTCATAATCTGGATTTTGTTCGCTGCCAGAAGGTACTGATTGCCTGCTTCTTTCACCTGATCATAGGCTTGCATGTCGATGCAGTCCAACAGATCGTACAAAGCATTCTGCTGCTGCTTATAGAGCATATCCACATCGGTGCCGCTGGTGTTTTCGGATTTTTCCAGCAGACTGAGCTGGGTCTCCAGCTCCTCCAGTTGACGGCGGCTCTGGGCCTGCTCGGCACTGGTATAAACCTCCGCCACCGCGGTACCCGTAGCCACACGCTCACCGTTCTCCACCAAGTAGCCCAGATCCCCGCTGCCCTCTACGGTGGTCTGGTCGAACACCACATATCCGTTAGCGAAAACGCTGTCGGACATGGTGTATTCCACCGCCGTTTCGGTACGGTAGGGCCGGTTCAGGATGGCAAACAGCTGAACCCCCAGATACACGGCCGGCAGCACGAGCACCGCCAGCACCACCGCTGTGATGATTTTTTGTTTGGAGCTTCGCATGCTTCGCTCCTCCTATTGCAATGAATTTGAGCTGAAGCCGTCCGCCGGACGGCCCTGTATTTCCCGTTGTGATCTGGCCACAGGTTCACAGTCCGGCATCCGGCCGCGGCCAGCGCTCCTGAATAAAGGCCCTGGCCTGCTCTTCCAGATTTCCCCGCATGCCATCCAGCCAGATGGTCTGGGGCATCCGCCTAAACCAGGTGAGCTGCCGCTTGGCATAATTGCGGGATGCCTGCTTGAGTTTTTCCACACAGGGCTCAAGCTTGCTCTTCCCGCACAGATACGGAAAAAATTCCTTGTATCCAATGGCCTGCGCCGCAGTCCGGTAGGTATCCCGGTGATCGTAGACCAGCTGGGCCTCCTCGAGAATCCCCTGCTCCAGCATCAGATCCACCCGGCGGTCGATCCGCTGATACAGAACACTCCGGTCCTCAAATCCGATGCAGAACAACAGACTGTCATAAGGTGGCTCACTCGGCTTTGATTCCGCGCGCTGCCGGGTCATGGTAACGCCGGTCACCTGGAACAGCTCCAATGCCCGCAGCACCCGTCCCACATTGTTGGGATGAACTGTAGCCGCGTACTCCGGGTCGATCTGTGCCAGCTTTTCGTGCATGGCATCGGCCCCCAGCTGTTCCGCCTCTTCTTCCAGCTGCCTGCGCACGGCCGGATCGGTCTTTTGCTCGGCAAAGCGAAGGCCGCACAGCAGGCTTTCCATATAAAGGCCGGTTCCGCCCACCAGCACCGGCAGCTTGCCTCGGGCGCTGATGTCCCGGATGCACCGGTCTGCAAGCGCGACAAAATCTGCCACGCTGAAGGCTTCCTCCGGCGCAAGGAAGCCCACCAGATGGTGGGGTACTCCCTGCATCTCCTCTTCGGTCACCTTGGCGGTGCCCACATCCAGCCCCCGATAGATCTGCATGGAGTCCACACAGACCACCTCGCCGTTCAAACGCTTGGCCAGCTCCACCGACAAAGAGGTCTTGCCGGAAGCTGTGGGTCCGCCGATGGCGAGAACTCTTGGTTTATCCAATCCGCCCAAACTGTTTTTCCAGCTCCTTCTTCGTCAATTTCAGCACCACCGGTCTGCCGTGAGGGCAGAAGGGCGGCACCTTGCCGTCCAGAATATCCTGCGCCAGATGCATCAGCTCGGCGCTGGCAGTGCGGTCGCCTGCCTTGATCGCTGCTCGGCAGGCGATGGAATGCAGCACCCACTCGGTCTTTTCGCTCAGCGCATCCCGGCTGCCCCGGGCCAGTTTTGCAGCCAGCTCACAGATCAAACCTTCCACGTCCGGAGTCTCCACATCGGCCGGGACCGAACGGACCAGCACCGTGCTGCCGCCGAAATCCTCGGTTTCCACACCAGCATCCCGCAACAGGGCCTCATGCTCCAGAATGGCGTTTTTCTCTTCGGCGGAAAGATTCACCGTGACGGGAGCCAGCAGCAGCTGGCTGCTCACCTTGCCGTAATCTGCGGCCAGCCGTTCATACAAAATGCGCTCGTGGGCTGCGTGCTTGTCGATCAGGCACATCTCCTGCCCGCGCTGGGTGATGATGTAGGTTTTAAACACCTCTCCCACGTATTGCAAGGGCTGGCTGGTCTGCTCCGGCTCCATTGTCTGCTGCCGGGGCTCCTGAGACTCTGCCGCAGGCTGAGTAAATGCAGTCTGTTCAGCAGACTCTTCCGGTTTCGCCGGTTCTGGCCGCGGCACGGGCTGTACTGCAGCCGCGCCCCACTGACCGGCCGGTTCTTCTTTGAGCTCCTCCGGCTCGGAATATTTTGCCAGCGGCACCGGCTCTGAATGGAAGCCTTCTCCCACCGGCTTCGCAAAGCTGCTCTGACTGTTTTGCCAAACGCGAGAGATGCGCGGGGCGTCTTCTTCATCCGGCACCGTAACGATGGGCTCCAACGGCTCTTCCTTTTTGGGCAGAACCGGCCAGATTCCGCCGGTTTCCGCTTTTTTCGGCTCCGTTTTCACTGTAAAGTCATCTTGCTTCACAGTGAAATTAAATACTTTTTCCGTTGCTTCCGGCTGCGCCGCGGACTGCTTGACCGGCTCCTTTTCGGGCGATTGACCGGCAGCGAACTGGAACTGCTGCTCTCCGCTGCCGGGCTGGCCCAGCGCGTTTTTCACTGCGCCGTAAACCGCATCAAACACATCGTTTTCCCGGGCAAAACGCACCTCGGTTTTGGCGGGGTGCACGTTCACATCCACCAGCTGTGCCGGCATGTCCAGCATCAGCACACACCCCGGGAACTTGCCCTGCATCAGGGTTCCCCGGTAGGCGTTCTCCATGGCGGCCATCATGGTGCGGTTCTTTACAAACCGCCCGTTGATGAAGAAGAACTGCATACCCCGGCTGGCCCGGCAGGCTCGGGGCGGAGTGATCAGGCCGGACACGGAATAGTTGCCCATGCTGCTTTTTACCGCCAGAAGGTCCCGGGCAAACTCCTTGCCCAGCACCGCATAGACCGCGCTGCGCAGATCTCCGTCGCCGGGAGTCTTGTAAAGCAGTTTACCTTCACGGACAAAAGACACGCTCACCTCAGGGTGAGACAGGGCGATTCGGCTGACCGTCTCGCCCACAAACGTGCCCTCGCTGGAATCCTTCTTCAAAAACTTCATCCGGGCGGGGGTGTTGTAGAAAAGATCCCGTACCGAGATGGTGGTGCCGATGGGCCGGGCCCCCGGCTCCATGCCAAGCTCCTCCCCGCCCTCGATGCGGTAGCAGCATGCAAACTCGTCCGGCTCGGTGCGGGTGAGCACCTCCACGCGGGCCACGCTGGCAATGGAGGCAAGCGCCTCGCCGCGGAAGCCCAAGGTGTGGATGCTTTCCAGGTCCTCCTGGGTTTGAATCTTGCTGGTGGCGTGGCGGATGAACGCGGTGGAAATGTATTCCGCCTCGATACCGCTGCCGTTGTCCGCCACCTGGATCAGCGAAACGCCGCCCCGTTCAATGGTGACCGCAACCTTGGTGGCTCCGGCGTCGATGGAATTCTCCAGCAATTCCTTCACCACGGAAGCAGGCCGCTCCACCACCTCACCGGCGGCGATCAGCTCTGCGGTATGCTTGTCCAGAATATGTATGACCGCCAAATCCGGTCACCTCCCTGAAAGCGCCGCCTTATTGCAGCGCGTTTTTGATTTCACACAGGAATTGCAGCCCCTCGATACCGGTCAGCGTGTTCAGATCGGTATCCCGCAGCTTGTCCAGAATCTCGCTGGGCAGCGCCGGGCTGCTCATCTCCTCCACTACGCCAAAGTCCAGCTGCTCCACCTGCTGCTTCTTGGGCGCGGATGCCTCCAGTGCACGCAGCACTTCTTTGGCCCGTTTGGTCACACTGTCCGGCAGACCGGCCAGCTTCGCCACCTGAATGCCGTAGCTGTCGTCGGCCGGGCCGCGCACGATCCGCCGCAGGAAGGTGATGTCGTCGCCCCGCTTCTTCACCGCGATGTTGTAGTTCTTCACACAGTCCATGGCGCTTTCCAGCTCGGTCAGCTCATGGTAATGGGTGGCAAACAGGGTCTTGCAGCCGATCTGCCCGGCGATGTGCTCCACCACTGCCCGGGCAATGCTCATGCCGTCGAAGGTGGAGGTGCCGCGGCCGATCTCGTCCAGAATGACCAGGCTGCGCTTGGTGGCGTATTGCAGAATCTCGGCCACCTCGGTCATTTCCACCATGAAGGTGGACTGACCGGCGGCCAGATCGTCCGACGCGCCCACGCGGGTGAAGATGGCATCCACCACGCCCACCCGGCATTCCTGCGCCGGAACAAAGCTGCCGATCTGCGCCATCAGAGTGATGAGCGCATTCTGGCGCATGTAGGTGGATTTACCGGCCATGTTGGGGCCGGTGATGATGAGCATATTGTTTTCCCCACAGTCCAGCAGGGTGTTGTTGGGCACGAACAGGCTACCTTTGAGCATCTGCTCGATGACCGGATGGCGGCCCTCGGTGATGATCAGCTCATCGCCGTCGTCCACCACCGGGCGTACATAGTTGTTGTTCACAGCCACCTGGGCAAGCGCTGTGAACACGTCCAGCTGAGCCAGCGCGGAGGCGGTGTTCTGCACCCGCAGAATCTGGGCGGAGAGGTCCTGCAGCAGGTCCTCGAACAGCTGCCGCTCCAGCGCCAGCAGCCGCTCGCTTGCCCCCAGGATCTTGC
>NZ_JAGHKE010000076.1:0-26703 GCF_017889395.1 Allofournierella sp.
GCCCCGCATCAAGCAGAACTACACCTTCGGCTGCCGCACCCCCTGGGCGCTGGCGGACGAGCACAACTGGAACCGCACCCAGCGCATGGGCGGCATCACATTTGTGGTGATGGGCGTGGCGCTGCTGTTCCTGGGCCTGTTCGCAAAGGCTCTGGGCGAGGGGCTCACCCTGGGTGCGCTGCTGGTGGTGATTTTCGGCGGCGTGATCTGGATTTACGTTTACTCCTTCCTTGTGTTCAAGAAAATCATGCGGTAAGAAAAAATGCCCCGTGGCCAGCGGCCACGGGGCATTTTGCGTATTGGGAAAGGGGAATCAGCGCAGGATGAGCGCGCCGTTCTCCACGTCCACGGTGAGGGTGTCGCCGGTGTTGTGCACGCCGCCGATGATCTCCCGGGCGATGAGGGTCTCCACCCGGCTCTGGATGAACCGCTTCAGCGGCCGTGCGCCGTAGATGGGGTCGTAGCCCTCGTCGATGATGAAGTCCTTCGCCGCGTCGGTAACCGCCAGCTTCAGCTGCTTGTCGGCCAGGCGGCGGCGCAGGTCGTCCAGCTGCAGCTCCACAATGCCGCCGATCTCGTTCTTGGTCAGAGGCTTGTAGAAAACGATCTCGTCCAGACGGTTCAAAAACTCGGGACGGAACTGGCTCTTGAGCAGGCCGTCCACCGCCTTGCGGGCGTCCTCGCTGATCTGGCCGTCCTCGCCGATGCCCTCCAGAATATACTGGCTGCCCAGGTTGCTGGTCAGGATGATGATGGTGTTCTTGAAGTCCACCACACGGCCCTGGCTGTCGGTGATGTGGCCGTCGTCCAGCACCTGCAACAGGATGTTGAACACATCCGGGTGGGCCTTTTCCACCTCGTCGAACAGCACCACGCTGTAGGGATGGCGGCGCACCGCTTCGGTGAGCTGGCCGCCCTCCTCATAGCCCACATAGCCCGGAGGCGCGCCGATCAGACGGCTGACGCTGAATTTCTCCATGTACTCGGTCATGTCGATGCGGACCATGTTCTTCTCATCGTCGAACAGGGCCTGGGCCAGCGCCTTGGCCAGCTCGGTCTTGCCCACGCCGGTGGGACCCAGGAAGAGGAAGCTGCCGATGGGGCGGTTGGGGTTGGCGATACCGGCCCGGCTGCGCAGGATGGCCTCGCTTACCTTGGTCACCGCCTCGGACTGGCCGATCACCCGCTTGTGCAGGATGTCCTCCAGACCCAGCAGCTTCTCACGCTCGCCTTCCACCAGCTTCTCCACCGGGATGCCGGTCCAGCGGGCCACGATGCGGGCGATCTCCTCGTCGGTCACCCGGTCACGCAGCAGGTTGTCCTGTGCCTGACCGGCGGCCTCGGCCTTCTTTTCCTCTTCGGCCAGCTGCTTCTGCAATTCGGGCAGCTTGCCGTATTTCAGCTCGGCGGCCTTGTTCAAATCGTACTCCCGCTCGGCCTTTTCGATGGCGGCGCCCGTCTGCTCGATCTGCTCGCGGATGCTCTGCACCTTGGCCGCGGCGATCAGGGCACTGTCCTGAATTTTTACGCCGTGGAACACCTCGTAGCGTTCTTTTAAGCCGCGCAGGATGGAGATGGTGTCCTCCACGGTGGGCTCATCCACCATGACCGGCTGGAACCGGCGTTCCAGGGCCGGGTCCTTCTCGATGTACTGTCGGTACTCGTCCAGCGTGGTGGCGCCGATGCAGTGCAGCTCGCCCCGGGCCAGCAGCGGCTTCAGCAGGTTGCCCGCGTCCATGGCGCCGTCGGTCTTGCCCGCGCCCACGATGGTGTGCAGCTCGTCGATGAACAGGATGATCTGGCCTTCGCTCTTCTTGACCTCCTGCAATACGCTCTTCAAACGCTCCTCAAATTCGCCCCGGTACTTGGCACCGGCCACCAGAGCGCCCATGTCCAGGCTGAAGACCTTCCGGTCCTTCAGGTTCTCGGGCACGTCGCCCCGCACAATTCGCTGGGCAAGGCCCTCGGCGATGGCGGTTTTGCCCACGCCGGGCTCACCGATCAGGCAGGGATTGTTCTTGCGCTTGCGGCTCAGAATGCGGATCACGTTCCGGATCTCGGTGTCACGACCGATCACCGGGTCCAGCTTCTGCTGCCGGGCCAGCTCCACCAGCTCCTGGCCGTACTTTTTCAGCACATCGTAGGTGTCCTCGGGATGGTCGCTGGTCACCCGCTGGTTGCCCCGCACGCCGGAAAGCACGCTCAGGAACTTGTTCTTGTCGATGGAGAAACGCTTCATCAGCTCGGCCACCGCACTGTTGGGGTTCTCGATGAGAGCCAGGAACACGTGCTCCACGCTCACATACTCGTCCTTCATGGCGGTGGCGGTGCTCTCGGCCGCGTTCAGCACCTTATCGGTGGCGGCGGAGATATAAATTTTGTCCGCCTCCCGGCCGGAGCCGGTCACGTGAGGCAGAAGGGAAACCTTTTGAGCAGCGGCGGAAACGAAATTGCCGGGCTCCACCCCCATCTGCTGCAGCAGCTGGGGAATCAAACCCTGCTCCTGGTTAGCAATCGCAAAGAGCAAGTGCTCGGGCTCCAGGGTCTGGTTCTGGTATTCAATGGCGGTTTGCTGGGCGCTCCGCAGCGCTTCCAGCGTCTTTTGTGTAAATTTGTTGGTGTTCATTGGGCAAGCCCCCTTTTCATTACCGAACAAAGTAAGAAATTTTATTTGTTTTAGCACTCTAGCGCTTCGACTGCTAACATTGTAGAACTGCTGCTTTTTCTTGTCAAGAGGGTTCACAAAAAATTAACATTTTTTCGATGGGCAAGGCGCAAAAAAGCCCGGCCATCCTGTTTACAAACAGGATGGTCGGGCGAAGCCTGATGCAATCGCTCAGCGGGTGAGCAGCAGAATATTTTCCGGCGCGATGCCCAGCTGGCCGGGCAGGGGATTGGGGCGCTTGTCTTTTGTCATGCGCCACCAGATGTCCGGCATGCCGGGGGTCTGGTTCGCGGCGCGCATCTGGATGATCCACTCAAAGGGCTCCTCGATCTGGCCGGTGTATTCCACATCGAACCGGTTGGCCGGGGCCTTGGGGTGGAAGTAGTGGGCCCGGATGCCGATGGCGCACAGGTCCTCCGGCACAGGGCGGGCGGTGGTGAATTCCAGACCGCCCCAGTCCTCCACCAGAACAGTGTTGGGGCCGATGCGCCGGGCCGCCGCAATGTTCTTGCAGCCGGTGAGCCGTGCCGCCGCCCGGCTGCCCGGGTCGGCGAATACCTCCTTGGTGGCCCCGCAGCGCAGCAGCTCGCCCTCGTCCAGAATGGCCAGACGGCCGCACATGCGGTAGGCCTCGTCCCGGCTGTGGGTCACCAGCAGCACGTCGCCGGACGCCACCCGCTGTTGCTGCCCGCCGGATAATTCGGCCGGGCGGCGCTGCTCCAGCCCGGCAAGGCCCAGCAGTTCCACCGCCTGGCGGTAGAGGGCCTGCTTTTTGGCCTTGTCCTTTTCCCGGTGCAGGCCTGCCAGCAGGTTCTGGCGCACGGTCATGGTGGGGAAGAGGGCATAGCTCTGGAACAGATAGCCCACCCCCCGCTGCTGGGGCGGCAGGTTGATGCGCTGCTCCGAGTCAAAAAGGACGCGGCCGTCCAAAACGATGCGGCCCCGGTCCGGCGTTTCCACTCCGGCGATGCAGCGCAGGGTCATGCTTTTGCCGCAGCCGGAAGCGCCCAGCAGGCCGGTGATGCCGCCGTCTGTTTCCAGCTTTACCTTTAAGTGAAAGGAGCCCGGGTCCTTTTCAATGTCCACAAACAGGCTCATGGGGCGCTCCTCCTTTGCTTTTGCTCCAGCAGGTTCACGGTAAGCAGCACCGCGGCACTGATGGCCAGGTTCACCAGTACCCAGGCAAAGGCGCCCGCGTCGTCGCCGGTGCGCCAGAGCTGATACACGGTGGTGGAGATGGTGGCGGTGCGCCCGGGGGTGTAGCCGATGAGCATGCTGGTGGCGCCGTATTCGCCCAGCGCCCGGGCGAAGGCCAGCACCGCGCCCGCCAGAATGCCCTGGCGGCAGGCGGGCATGCGCACCTGCCAGAAGATGTAGGTGTTGGAAAGCCCCAGCGTGCGGCCCGCGTCCGCCAGCCGCTCGTCGAAGCTTTCAAAGGCGCCCCGGGCGGTGCGATACATGAGCGGGAAGGCCACCACCGAGGCGGTGAGGATGCCGCCGTACCAGGTCATCACGAACTTGATGCCGAAATTGGCGAGGAAGATGCCCAGCGGCCGCTTTGCGCCGAACACCAGCAGCAGGAAATAACCCACCACCGTGGGCGGCAGCACCAGCGGCAGGGTGAGCACCACGTCCAGCAGGCCCTTCACCGTCCGGGGCAGCCGGGCCACATAATAGGCGGCAAAAATGCCGGAAAAGAACACCAGCACGCTGCTGATGGCAGCGATGCGCACAGAATTCAACAGGGGATACCAGTCCATGTGGAAAACTCCAATCCGAAAAGCGGGGCAAGGCAGATTCGCCTTGCCCCGTTCTTTGTGATTATTTGACGGGAGAGAAGCCCACTTCCTCAAACACCTGCATGGCCGCGTCGGTCTGCAGATAATCCAGGAAGGCCTGCGCCTCCTCGCTGTGCTGGGAAATGTTCAGCACGGCGGCAGGGTAGATCACCTGGCCGCACATCTCCTCGGTGGCGTAATCCACGGGGGTGATCCCGGCGCTGTAGGCGTCGGTGCAGTAGACCACGCCGCAGTCCACGCTGCCCTCGGTGACCTGGGTGGTGACCTCCTTCACGTTGGAGCCGTAGGTGATCTTGCCGGCGTTTGCCAGGGCCTCCTCGTCCAGGCCGTAGTGGGTCAGGATCTGCTGGGTGTACTGGCCCACCGGCACATCGCTGTTGCCCATGGCCATCAGGATGTCGCTGCTCTCCAGAGCTTTGGCCAGGTCGTCAAAGCTGGCGATGGAGGCGTCACTGCCCTCGGCCACACACAGGGCCACCTTGTTTTCCAGCAGGTTCACCCGGGTGCCCTCGGCCACAAAGTCCAGGCCCTCGGTGTTCACGCTGGCATCGGCGGTTTTGTCCAGCTGGTCCATCTGCTTCTGCCCGGCCGAGAGGAACACGTCACAGACTGCGCCCTCCTGAATCTGGGTCTTCAGGGTGCCGGAGGAATCGAAGTTGAAGGTCAGGGTCACATTGGGTGCCACGGCCTTGTAGTCCTCGGCGATCTGGTTCAGGGTCTCGGTCAGACTGGCGGCAGCAAACACTGTCAGCTCAACCGGTTCGGCATCCGTTTCGGTCTGGGAATCGGATGCGGACGCCGCGCCGGAAGCGGCGGAAGATGCGCCGCCGCCGCAGCCCACCAGCGAGAATGCCAGTGCGAAGACTACGGCAAGTGCGAATGCCTTTTTCATGGATAAAACTCCTTTTCCCGTATTTCAGGGAGATTTATTTTCAAACCCTGTGGATTTACACCGGGCTGAAGCAAAAGGATCAATCGCGGGGGAAACTGCGCGGCTTAAAACACGAAGTCGCCGCTTTTGCCGCCCTGCTTTTCGCAGAGGTGGATGTCGGAGATGACCATGCGCTTGTCCATGGCCTTGCACATGTCATATACGGTGAGCAGCGCGGTGGAAACGCCGGTGAGCGCCTCCATCTCCACGCCGGTTTTGCCCTCGCACTGCACGGTGCAGCGGGCGGTGATGGAGTGGCTTTCGTCCTCCAGCGTAAAATCCACGGCGCACTTGGTCAGCGCCAGCACATGGCACAAAGGGATCAGGTCGGCGGTGCGCTTGGTGGCCATGATGCCTGCCACCCGGGCCGCGCCCAGCACATCACCCTTTTTGGCGCTGCCTTCCTTCACGGCCTGGTAGCACTCGGCGCTCATGGAGATGCGCCCGGAGGCGATGGCGGTGCGGTGGGTGACGGCCTTTTCGGTCACGTCCACCATGATGGCCTCGCCTTTTTCATTCAGATGAGTAAACGGCATGGGAATGCTCCTTTATATAAAGTGATGGCTCAGGCCTTGCCGAAGCCGCAGTTGGGGAAGGTGCACACCGAACAGTTCAGGCACAGCCCGCCGTTGCCGTAGGCGGCCAGCTGATCGGCGGTGACCGGAACCCCGGCAACCAGATAGGGCAGCACCAGATCGAAAATGGTGCGCTTGGCGTACATCACGCAGCCGGGCAGACCGCACACCGGGCGGTTGCCTTCGGCGTAAGCCAGCAGGAACATGGCCCCCGGCAGTACCGGCGCGCCGTAGCTCACCACGCTGGCCCCGGTGTTTTTGATGGCCAGGGGGGTCTTGTCGTCCGGGTCCACGCTCATGCCGCCGGTGCACAGCACCATGTCCGCGCCCTTGCGCAGCATCTCGTTGGCGGCGGCGGTGATCTTCTCGTGGTCGTCATTCAGCACGGTGTGCCAAGCCATCCGGCAGCCGTACTCCGCCAGCTTCTTCTCAATCACCGGGGTGAAGGAATCCTGAATGCGGCCGTAGAACACCTCGTTGCCGGTGGTCACCACGCCCACCTTCAGCTCCCGGAAGGGCACCAGCCGGAACAGCGGCTCCTCACCCACGGCGGCGCGGGCGGCTTCCATTTTAGAGGCCTCGATCACCAGCGGGATCACCCGCATGCCGGCCAGCTTGTCGCCCTTTTTCACCGCAAAGCCGCTGTGGCGGCAGGCCACCATCACCTCGCCCAGCCGGTTCAGCCGGAACAGGCGCTCGGTATCGGCCAGGAACAGGCCGTCCACCTCGGCGGTCAGCTCGATCTTGCCCTCGCTGGGCTCGCTGGCGCTCATATATTCGTTCTGGCACAGCTGGCGTAAAATCTCGGCCGCGTCGTTTTCGTGCAGGTGGTTTTCGTCGTTTTCCCAGATGTAGATGTGGTCCTTGCCCACGCTCAGCAGCACGGGCACATCCTCGGCCTGGATCACATGGCCCTTTTTGAACACCGGGCCTTTTTTCACGCCGGGAATGATCTGGGTGATGTCGTGACAGAGCACCTGGCCCACCGCATCCTCGGTCTTCATCAGCTTCATAACGGTTCCTCCCATAAATGACTTTTTTCAGTCCTGCGCGGGCAGGATGTAATCAGAAAAATGTTTTTCAAAAATCCGGTGGCAGCAGGCTTGCAGCTCCCGCTGCATGGCGCTGCACCGGTGCAGCAGCGTCCGGCCCTCCTCGGTGAGCCGGGAACCGCCGCCCTGAACGCCGCCGCTCTCCCGTTCCAGCAAGGCAAAGCCCAGCGTGCGTTCCGCTGCGGCGATCCGCCGCCAGCCGGTGGTGTAGGAGATGTGCATTCCCTTGCAGGCGTGCTGCATCGAGCCGCAGGCCTCCACCAGCTCCAGAAAGCGGATCATCTCCTCGTCAAAGAGGGGCTGCTCACCCCACAGCTGCAGCCGCAGCTGCGGCCAGAGAGGGCGGGCGGTGTGCTCCCGGCGGGCAAGGTGGCTCAGCAACAGGCCGTAGTCCTCCGGAGTGTCGGCATCCAGCAGCACAGCCTCGTCCTCCACCGGCAGATCAGCGGGCAGCACCCCGGCCCGGGCCAGCGCGGTTTTCAGGCTGAGACCCGGCGGCGCGGCCAGCAGAGGTTCGATCAGATGCGCATCCAGCGCGGCGGGGTGGCCCCGGCGGCCCCCGTAAACCGGCCGGGCAAAGGGGGCCGGATGCTCCAGCAGACGGCGCAGCGTTTCGGGCAATGGCAGCGGAACATCCACCGGCGTGAGCAGAAACCTGCTGCACCGGCCCTGCAGCAGGGGCAGGCCCTGCCGGATGGAGTCAAACATCTGGGTGTGGGCATACTCCGGGCTGCGGACCACAAAAATCTCCGGCTGGCCTGCCAGATGCGCATCGATCTCCTCCGCGTGCCAGCCGGTCACAACCACCACCGGCCCCACACCGGCGGCACGCATGCTGTGCAGCAGCTGGTCCAGAAAGGTGCTGCCGCCCAGAGGCAGCAGCGGCTTGAACCGGCCCATCCGGGAGGAAAGCCCGGCGGCGGGGATCAGTGCACCGAATGCCATTGCCTGTCCTCCTTTTTCAAAGCGGCGCGGGGCCGCCGATCAACTCTGTTCTGATTTTAGCACAGCAGTCGTTATTTCACAAGAGAAATAACGACGAAAAGAAGGACTTCCGTACTGGCCAAAAAAGCAACCGTCGTCCGCCTGCCGGGGAGGTGGATGCTGGGAACAGACCGGCCAACGCTCTCGTGGACAGGAGCCGACCGGTGTGCTATCATGTCTGTGCCGGGGCCGCTGTGCCCGCAGGGCGGAAAGGAGCGAGGACGTTGAAACAACGGACCATTGAGCGGCAGCTGTACTCCACGCTGATCGGCGGCATCGCCATCATGCTGCTGATCTCGATCAGCATCACCCTGTATTACAGCATCTACCGCCAGAAGCGCCATGTGGACCGTACCATTGCCGACACGGCAGCCATTGTGGCCCACATGCCCCAGGTGCTGCAGACGCTGCAGGGCCAGGGCGACCCGGAAGCGCTGAAGGAATATCTGAACCAGGTGCTGGCGTTGTCCTCCGTCGAGATCATTACCGTATGCGATGCCGCCGGGGTGCGGCTGTATCATCCCAATGAGGCACTGATCGGCAAACGCTTTGTGGGCGGCGACGAACAGCCCGCCCTGGAGGGAGCCGACCCGTATATCACCACCGGCCGGGGCACGCTGGGGGAGCAGCGGCGGGCCTTCTGCCCGGTGCGGGATGATTCCGGCCGGGTGGCAGGGTTTGTGATGGCATCCATGCTGATTCGAAGCATGGTGTATACCCGGGGGCAGATCCTGGCGGTTTATCTGGTGTTTGCGCTGCTGCTGGCGCTCATCGCGCTGGTGGTGGTGCGCCAGATGATGCGGCGGCTGCGCCGGACCCTGATGGGGCACGGCCCCGAGGAATTCGCCGCCATGTATCTGCAGCAGAGCGGAGTTCTTGATGCACTGGACGAGGGCGTGTTTGCCATTGACCGCCAGAGCCGGGTGATTCTGATGAATTCGTCCGCCCGGCGCATGCTGGATATCCCGCCCGGGCAGGCGGTGGAGGGGACCCTTATCACGGAGCTGTTCCCGGAGACTCGACTGCCTCAGGTGATGGAGAGCGGCAGGGCACAGAACAACGTGATTATGGACCTGCGGGGCAGGCGGATCATCACCAGCCGCATTCCGCTGTGCAAGGACGGAGTCTGCGATGGGGCGGTGAGCGTGTTCCGGGACAAGACCGAGGTGACCCGACTGGCCGAAGAGCTCACCGGCACCCGCTTCCTGGTGGATACGCTGCGGGCCTACAACCATGAATTCAACAACAAGCTCCATGTGATTCTGGGCTACATCCAGATGGGCCGCCTGACGGAAGCGGTGGAGTTCATCACCCGCAGCACCCTGCTACCCGCCAGTGCGCTGGCAGCGGTGTCCGAGCGGATCGCGGTGCCGCATCTGGCGGCGCTGATTCTGGGCAAGATGATCCGAGCAAAGGAAAAGGGCATTCTGCTCACCCTCAAGCCGGACAGCCGCTGCATGGCGGACGATCTGATCATTCCCCCGGAGGACTGCGAGACCATTGTGGGCAATCTTCTGGAAAATGCCATCGAGGAGCTGGATCGCCGGGATCATCCGGTGAAGGAGATCAGTCTGGGCGTTTACTGCAGCGGGCAGGGCCTGCTGATCCAGTGCGAGGATACGGGAGGCGGCATCCCGCCGCAGGTGATGGAGCGCATCTTTGAGCAGGGCGTGTCCACCAAGGGCGAAAACCGGGGCACCGGCCTTTCGCTGGTGCACAGCATCGTGGAGGCCTGGGGCGGGCAGATCCAGGTGGACACCGAGCCGGACGAGGGAACGGGGATTACCGTGAGCATCGCCACACAAGCAAGGGAGGCATCGTCATGTATCGAGTGATCATTGTAGAGGACGACCCCATGGTGCGGGCCATCAATCAGCAGTATGTACAGGCACAGGGGGAGTTTTCCGTGGAGGAGACCTTCCATAACGGCGAGGCCGCGCTGGCCTGGCTACAAGAAAACCCGGCGGATCTGGTGATCCTGGATTATTATATGCCGGTGATGGACGGGCTGGAGTTTTTGAAAAAGCTGGCGGAGGTAACGCCCCGGCCGGGGGTGATCGTGGTCAGTGCCGCCAACGAGGGCGGTACCGTGCGCCGCATGCTGGAGCTGGGTGTGACGGACTATCTGGTCAAGCCCTTTGAATACGAGCGGTTCGAGCAGGCGCTGGTCCGTTTCTGCAGCCAGCGGCGGCAGCTGGACCGGATGAGCGAGCAGGACGGGCTGCACCAGCAGCAGATCGATCGGCTGCTGGCACAGCCTCCGGCCGAGGAGCCCGCGCTGAAGAAGGGACTGCAGAAACGCACGCTGGACAAGATCCGCGAATATATGCGCTCCCAGGCGGGCAAAGCCTATACCAGCGAGGAGATCTCCGAGGCGGTGGGCCTGTCCCGGGTGACGGTGGGCCGCTATGTGAACCATCTGGTGGAGACCGGCGTGCTGCACAGCACCGTGGATTATCAGACCGGCGGCCGCCCCTCCATGCTGTACCAATACATCCCGGCGGAATAGCCGCCGGGCAGAGGCGGGAAGCGACAGGATGCCGCCGGATTCGTTTGTTAAAAAACTTTCAAAAGGGTTTGATTAGCTTCAAAACCTTTTGCGCCAGAGAGGCTTACGGTACACTGGTTATGTGAAAATCCGCCTTTGCGGCGGAAAAACAGCGAAAAAGAGGAGAAATGACCATGAAGAAACGGATCATTGCCTTGCTGGCAGCATGCAGCCTGGTACTGAGCCTGGCCGGCTGCGGCCAGACGGGCGCAAGCAGCAGCGCGGGTGTAAGCGGCAGCTTCACCGGCACCGCAAAGGGCATGGGCGGCGATGTGACCGTCACCCTGACCCTGGAGAACAGCGTGATTACCGGCTGCGAGGCCGAGGGCAAGGACGAGACCCCCGGCATCGGCGACAAGGCCATCGAGCAGGTGACCGCCGACATCGTGAAAAACAACAGCGTGGAAGTAGACGCCATTGCCGGCGCCACCATCACCTCCGACGCGGTGAAGGCTGCCGCGGCCGCCGCTCTGGCCGCTGCCGGTCTGGATGCCGCGGATTACGCGGGCGGCGCGGGCAGCGCTGAGCCTGCGGGCGACACCACCTACGATGCCGATGTGGTGGTCGTGGGCGCGGGCGGCGCGGGTATGACCGCTGCCATCACCGCCGCCGATGCAGGCAAAAAGGTCATCGTGCTGGAGAGCCAGGCCCTGGTGGGCGGCAACTCGGTACGCGCCACCGGCGGCCTGAATGCTGCCGAGACCGAAGCACAGCAGAAGAACACCTTTGAGGAGGCTGCCGGCGTGGAGAAGACGCTGGCAGCTGCCAAGGCCTATGCCGATAACGAGACCATCACCCAGCTAGCTGCCCAGGTGCAGAAGCAGTGGGATGCCTATCAGGCCGCGCCGGAAGGCTACTTTGATTCCGTGGAGCTGATGGAGCTGGACACCATGATCGGCGGCAAGGGCATCAACGATCCCGCGCTGGTGGCTACCCTGTGCGAGGGCAGCGCCCCCGCCATTGACTGGCTGGCCGGCATCGGCATCGAGATGCCCAGCGTTTCCAGCTTTGGCGGCGCTTCCGTTAAGCGCATCCATCGCCCGCTGGACGCCGAGGGCAAGGTGGTTTCCGTGGGCAGCTACATGATCCCCAAGCTGGAGGAGAACATGACCAGCCGGGGCGTTCAGCTGCTGACCCAGACCACCGCCAATGCGCTGCTGACCGATGAGTCCGGCGCAGTGACCGGCGTGGAGGCCACCGACAAGAACGGCAATACCGTAACCGTGAATGCCAAGGCTGTGGTGCTGGCCACCGGCGGCTTTGGCGCCAACCTGGAAATGGTGGAGCAGTATGCTCCCCAGCTGAAGGGCTTCATGACCACCAACGCCCCCGGCATCCTGGGCCAGGGCATCGAGATGGCAGTGGCTGCAGGCGCCGCCACGGTTGATATGGACCAGATCCAGATCCACCCCACCGTTCAGGCGGATACCGCCGCTCTGATCACGGAAGGCCTGCGCGGCGACGGCGCCATTCTGGTGAACGCCGAGGGCAAGCGCTTCGTGGATGAGGTGGGTACCCGTGACGTGGTTTCCGCCGCTGAGATCGCTCAGACCGGCAGCTACAGCTGGCTGGTGGTGGACCAGAAGATGGCCGATGCCTCCAGCGTAATTCAGGGTTATATTTCCAAGGGCTACACCGTGACCGGCAACACCGCTGAGGAGCTGGCCGCGGCTGCGGGCATGGACGAGGCTGCCTTTGCCACCACTCTGGAAACCTGGAACGGCTATGTGAAGGCCGGTTCCGATCCCGAGTTCGGCCGCACCAGCTTTGCTGAACCGCTGGACACCGCCCCCTACTATGCCATCAAGGTCACCGCCGGTGTGCATCACACCATGGGTGGCCTGGTCATCGACACCAGCGCTGCGGTGCTGAACGAGAACGGCGAGGCCATTCCCGGTCTGTATGCCGCGGGTGAGGTGACCGGTGGCGTGCATGGCGCCAACCGTCTGGGGGGCAACGCGGTGAGCGACTTCACTGTGTTTGGCCGCATTGCGGGCGAGTCCGCCGCTGCCTTTGTGGGCTGATCCGTACCAATTACATAAAGAGCACTTCAGGGCGCGCACCGGTTTTCGGTGCGCGCCCTGTTTTTGCTGGCAGGTGAAAGGTCGACTGCTTTGTCTTGACCGGGGGTTTATGATATAGTAATAGTTACGAGGAAATACTCGCAGAAGAGACTTATACAACGGCCCGTCCCAGGGTACGATCAGGAGAATCCCATGAAAAATGAACGATTAAACGAGGAAGCTGCCCGCACGCTGCTGGCAGCGCAGAAACAATACTTTGCCACCGGGGCCACCCGGCCGCTGGCCTTCCGGCTGGGCCAGCTGGAGGCACTCTACAAGGCGCTGGAGCGGCATGCCCCGGCGCTGGAGGAAGCCCTCGCACAGGATCTGGGCAAGAGCCGGTTTGAAAGCTACGCCAGCGAGATCGGCATGGTGCTGGCGGGCATTTCCCACATCCGCCGCCACCTGGCCCGCTGGATGAAGCCCCGCACCAAGCTTTCGCCCATGCAGCTGTTCCCCGGCCGCGGCCGGGTGGAGCCGGTGCCCTACGGCTGTGTGTACATTCTGGGGCCCTACAACTACCCGGTGCAGCTGCTGCTGGAGCCGCTGGCCGAGGCGCTGGCCGCGGGCAACTGCGCGGTGGTCAGCCCCTCCGAGCTCACCCCCCATGTGGCCGAGGCGCGCCCATCTCGCCACCGCCTGCGAGCGCATTGCCTGGGGCAAGCTGATGAACGCGGGCCAGACCTGCGTGGCCCCGGATTATGTGCTGGTGGACCGGAGCATCCAAGAGGAATTTCTGCAGGGGCTGGAAGGGGCCATCCGGCGCTTTTACGGCGAGGATGCCCAGAAGAGCCCGGACTACGGCCGCATTGTGAACGAGGGCCACATCCGCCGCCTTTCCCGCATTCTGGAGGAGGACCGGGCGTTTGTCCGGAGCGGTGGCCGGGTGGACGCAGAGGATCGGTACATCGAGCCCACCATCCTCTGCCCGGAGAATATGGACGCAGCCTGTATGCAGGAGGAGCTGTTCGGCCCGCTGCTGCCGGTGTTTGCCTACGATGAGCTGAACGAGGCGCTGGAGATCATCAACAGGGGCGAGAAGCCGCTGGCGCTGTATGTGTTCAGCCGAAGCAAGGCTCTGGTGCGCCGGGTGCTGGATTCCACCGCCAGCGGCGGCGTGAGCGTGAACGACACCATCGGTCATATTCTGGACCCGGACCTGCCCTTCGGTGGGGTAGGCCAGTCCGGTATGGGGGCCTACCACGGCCATGAGGGCTTCCTCACCTTCTCCCATCAGCGCAGTGTGCTGCAGCGGGGACTGTTCCCCATGCGCACCGCCTTCCCGCCCTTCAGCGAGGCCAGCGAGCGCATGGTGCGCCGCCTGATGCGATGAGCGGGGGAAAATGGACGGCGGCCTGGGCCGAGTTCACCCAGAAAAAGCTGCCTGCCATTCGCACCAGGTGGGCGGCGGCGCTGCCCACCATTCTGGTATCGCTCACCCTGCTGTTCAGCATCTGGGGCATCTTCGGGGTGCGGTATGTGGTGATGACCTCCTTTTTGACCCTGGTATTCCGAACCCGTCACCGGCAGGACTTCCGCCCCCGGGAGCTGGCCCGCACGGCGGTGATGATGGCCGCGGTGTGCCTGGCGGCCTTCGCGGCCGGGCGGGGTCTCTGGTGGACACTGGCACTGAATCTGGTGGTGCCCTTTGTGCTGGTGTATCTGCTCAGCTCCAAATTCAGCCCCAAGGCCTATTTCGTTTATGGCATGGAGTTTGTCTTTTTGCAGCTGATGCCCATCACGCCCGCCCAGCTGCCGATGCAGCTGGCGGTGCTGGCCTATGGTCTGGTGGTGGTCACGGCGGCGCTGTGGATTCACGCAAAGATCATTCACCGGCGCAGGCATTTCGGCACCGTGCGCAAGGGCATGGACAACCTGTGCACCCAGCTGGAAAAGCTGGCCCGGGGCGAGAGCGTGAGCGCCGAGCACGCCGCGCTGCCGTCCATGATGATCCACATGACCCAGGTCATCTACGGCAGCCGGGGATATACCTACCTGGCCAACGGCTACGGCAAGGTGAACTATCTGTTCATGCTGCTGTTCCAGCGGTTTTACTATTTCACCGATCACTTTGTGCCCTCGGGCTGGCAGCCCGGTGAAGCGGATGCTGCCTGGCTGCTGGAGCTGGCGGAGCTGTTCCGTCGGGCCGAGCGGGAGCTGAACGGGCCGGAGCATCCGGAGCTGCGCCGGCAGCTGGACCAGCTGCGGGCCGGTCCGGCTTTGAGTGACGAGCGGCAGAATGAGGCCATGGGCGAGATTTTGCGGGTGTTCGGCGTGGCGCTGGAGGCGCTGGAGCAGGTGCACCCGGCCCGTCCCTTGAAGGACTGGAAGCTGCCCGGCGACCAGAACAAGGTGAAGGGGGTGCGGTACGCCTTCGGGCTGGACCAGTTCACCACCCGGTTTGCGGTGCGGCTTTCGGCGGTGCTCTGCCTGGGCTTCGGCTTTGTCTGGCTCACCGGGCTGGAGCACGCCTACTGGTACCCCATGACCGCCTTTCTGATGCTGATGCCCTACGCGGAGGAGAGCCGGATGAAGATCGGCAACCGCATTCTGGGCACGCTGGGCGGGGCGGTGGTATCCATTCTGCTGATGTCGATGTTCCACACCATGCCCCAGTACATCGCCATCATGGCGGTGATGACCTGCTTTATGTACTATGTGCCGGTCACCTCCTGGACCATGACGGTTTACTCCACCTGCTACGGCATGACTCTGGCCCAGCTGCGGCTGGGGCTGATGGAATCGGTGGAGCTGCGGCTGGCCTATGTGGCGCTGGCGGCGCTGACCGCCGCGCTGGCCAACCGGTTTTTGCTGCCCAACACCGCCGGACGGGAATTCCGCAAAAGCGTGGAGGAGCTGTTCGAGCTGGATCTGAGCCTGCTGGGCCAGGTGCGGGAATACTGCCGTTCCGGCAGTCAGGATCTGAACCGGATGCGGGACCGGCTGGTGCGCTCGCATCTTGTGGAAAACGAGATCAAGAGCAGCCTGAAGGGGATGAGCCAGGCCGAGCAGGAGTTCTACAGCCAGATGCTGCCCATGAACCGGCGGCTGGTCAGTGAACTGGAGCAGATCAACGCCTATCTGCGCAGCCGTCCCCAGCTGCTGGGCACCGGCCACAGCCGGATGGCCGCCGAGGTGCTGGACAACCTGGAGGACGCGATCCTGCGCATCAAGCTGAGCTACACCAAAAATGAGCTGGTGCCCTTCTTCGACACCGGCCGCAGCCCCCAGGCCTTCGGCCGCCTGGAGGAGAGCCTTTACTTCAACACCCTGGCGGTGAACTGTTTGCAGACGCTGCGCCAGATGAACGAATTGCTGGAGAGCAAGGCAAACGGATAAAACAGAAAGCAGCCGTGCGGAGTTTCCGCACGGCTGCTTTCTGTTTGTCTGGAGGGATTCGATATCAGCCCTGCATGCCCAGGAACATGCCCAGCACGTAGGGGATCAGCCAGATCAGTCACACAAGGATGCTGAACCGGTGGAAGCTGTGCTGCTTTTCCGCGTTGCCCCGGGTGTAGACCAGGGTGGCCCACACCGCGTGGAACAGCATGAGCACGATGGCCAGCGCGGCGGTGATGCCGTGGGGGCTCAGCAGGCCGGAGCCGTGGGCCATGGTGGACATGATGGTGGTGCCGGTGGTGTCGAACACCAGGCCACACCAGAACAGGATCACGTGGCGCTTCTGCAGGGTGTGGGCCCGGCGCTCGGAAAACACGCCCACGGTGTAAAAGCACAGCGCCAGGGTAATGGTGATGATGGCAGCGATCAGCTGAGTGGTCATAAGAATTGCTCCTTTCGGAATTGCACAGGCCCAAAGGCGGGCCGGATTTGTTTCTGAACGATGTTCATTATGGCCGGGCAGCAGGGTGATGTCAAGACGAAGAAGGAAAAAAGACACAAGGAATGCACGATTGTGAACGTTGTTCAGAATGTGCATGCCCACCCGTTAAAAGGTTTTTTGCCCGGCAGGGGGAGAGGCTCTTGCAAGATGTGCTTTAATCCAGTAAAATACTGAATATACGGTCTGTTTTTCGGCGCCGCAATTCCAAGAAAAAGAGAGGAAAACGATCATGGATCTTCGTTTCAATACCAAATGCGTCCAGGGCGGCTACACCCCCGGCAACGGCGAACCCCGCCAGATCCCCATCATCCAGAGCACGACCTTTAAATACGACACCAGCGAGGATATGGGCAAGCTGTTTGACCTGGAGGCATCCGGCTATTTCTACAGCCGCCTGCAGAACCCCACCTGCGACCATGTGGCGGCCAAGATCTGCGAGCTGGAGGGCGGCACCGCCGCCATGCTCACCGGCAGCGGCCAGGCAGCCAACTTCTATGCGGTGTTCAACATCGCCAGCTGCGGCGACCATGTGGTGAGCAGTGCCAGCATCTACGGCGGCAGCTACAACCTGTTTGCGGTGACCATGAAGCGGATGGGCGTGGAGTTCACCTTCGTGGACCCGGACTGCACCGAGGAGGAGCTGAACGCTGCCTTCCGGCCCAACACCAAGGCTGTGTTCGGCGAGACCATCGCCAACCCTGCCCTCACCGTGCTGGACATTGAGAAGTTCGCCAAAGCGGCGCACGCCCATGGCGTGCCCCTGATCGTGGACAACACCTTCGCCACTCCGGTGAACTGCCGTCCCTTCGAGTGGGGCGCGGACATCGTGACCCATTCCACCACCAAGTACATGGATGGTCATGGCGCTGCCGTGGGCGGCTGCATCGTGGACAGCGGCAAGTTCGACTGGACCGCCTATCCCGAGAAGTTTGCCTGCCTGTGTACCTCGGACGAGAGCTACCATGGTGTGACCTACACCGAGCGCTTCGGTCTGGCCGGCGCCTACATCACCAAGGCCACCGCGCAGCTGATGCGCGATCTGGGCAGCGTGCAGAGCCCCCAGAGCGCCTTCATTCTGAACCTGGGTCTGGAGAGCCTGCATGTGCGCATGAAGCGCCACTGCGAGAACGCGCTGGCCGTGGCTTCCTACCTGGAGAAGCACCCCAAGATCAGCTGGGTGAACTACTGCAGCTTGCCCGGCAACAAGTATTACGATCTAGCTCAGAAGTACCTGCCGAATGGCAGCTGCGGCGTGGTGAGCTTTGGCATCAAAGGCGGCCGCGCTGCTGCTGAGACGTTCATGAAGCACCTGAAGGTGGGCGCCATCGAGACCCATGTGGCCGATGCCCGCACCTGCATCCTGCATCCCGCCAGCAGCACCCATCGTCAGATGAATGACGCTGAGCTGGCCGCCGCCGGTGTGGGCGCCGATCTGGTGCGCATGTCCTGCGGTCTGGAGGATGCTCAGGACCTGATCGACGACATCGCCCAGGCTCTGGAACAGGTATAAGATGAAACGAATGCTGCAAAGAATGGCAGCGCACTGCGCCCCGCCGTCGCCCGGAACCCTCCGGGCGATGGTGCCGGGCGTTTTGTGCGGTTGGGGCTGCGCCGGTCTGCTGGCGCTGGGCCATCCCTGGCTGGCCGGGGCGCTGGCTCTGGCGGCAGCCGTGGCAGCCGGAGGCTGGTGGCAACCCGCCTTCTGGAAGGAAAGCTGGCGGGGCCGGGGCTGGGTGCTGCCCTCTCTGGTGCTGGGGGTGATTCTGGCGGCGGTGATGCTGCTGGAGCCGGTGGCGGACGCTTACTATGCCGCCTGGTACTGGCCGGTGTACAAGGGCCTTGCCTTCGGTTTTGTGCTGGGGGCGCTGGCCGGCCCGCCGCTGCTCTGCACGCTGCGCCGGATGGCAAAAAAGGCCAGAGCCGCCCGCAGTGAGGAGCGTCCGCCCTTCCCGGGGCTGTGGTTCTTTCTGGCGGTTTTGCTGCCGCTGGCGGTGTATTGGGCACGGGTGTTCCCCTACGAGAGCAGCTTTGATCTGGAATACCAGCTGGAGATGCTGCGGGGCCAGATCCCGCTGAACGATGTGCACACCCTGGCCCACACCCTTTTGCTGGGCGTGCTGGGCCAGCAGCCCGGGCTGCTGGTGGCGGTGCAGCTGCTGGCGCTGGCCGGGCTGCTCACCGCCTTTGCCGCCTGGTTTTACCGGCGGGGTATGGGGCTGTTTGCCCTGTGCGCCTGTCTGTGCGGCGGCTGCCTTGGCCCGGTGGTGGGTCAGGCGGCGGCAAGCCCCATCAAGGATATGCCCGCCGCCCTCTGCACCGGTGTGGTGCTCTACTACATGATGCGGCTGCTGGCAGAAGACCTGCGCTTTACCTGGCCTCATCGAATCGCCCTCGGCGCGGCGCTGGCCTTCACCGGTCTGTTCCGCCACAACGGCTTTGTGCTGGTGCTGGCGGCGGGGCTGTGGCTGCTGGTCCGGGGCATCTGCCGCCGGCAGAAGTGCCTGTTGGCCGCGGTGGCGGTGTGCGCCGCCTGCATTGTTCTGGTGGACGGCGTGGCCGCGCCGATTTTAAACGTGCAGCACCCGGCCAACGGCTTTGCGGTGCAGGTGTACGCCACCGGCATCGTGGCGGTGGACCAGCGGGGCGGCGAGATGACCGAGGAGCAGCGCCGCCGCATGGAAGAGCTGCTGCCCATGGACTATGTGGCTCAGTGCCTGGAAAACCCGGACACCGCCCACTTCACCCGCGCCCAGCGCCTGTGCTGGACCCGGGATTTGGGCAGCTATACCCCCAGCGAGCGGGAGCAGCAGTTTGTGCCCCTGCTGGAGGACAGCGCGGGTGTGAACGACGTGTTCAACAATCTGTTCATTCTGGCCGCGGGGCAGAACAAGGCGGAGCTTCTGCGGCTGTATCTGGAGCTGTTTTTGCAGAATCCCTGGCTGTGCACCACCGAGATTCTGCGCAACAACACCAATGTGTGGCGGCTGGACCGGGGCCTCGGTCCCTTCAGCCATGTATTTTATCTGGCGGCGGTGGCTCTGGCCTTTTTCTGCGGCAGCGGACGGGATCTGCTGCGCCGCTGGCCCGCACTGCTGCCGCTGGCGTGCAACATTGCCTCGGTGATCGTTGCTGCCTCCACCAATGAGATCCGCTATCTGCTGCCCACCTTTTTGCTGGCCGTGCCCTGCGCGCTGTTCTTCGCGCTGGAGGCCGGCGGGGCAGACCATCAAACCAAAGGAGTGAGCGAGCCATGCCGCTGATCATCCCGCAGAACCTGCCCGCCTATACGGCGCTGGGGAAGGAAAACGTATTTGTGATGCACTGCCAGCGGGCCGAGAGCCAGCAGATCCGCCCGCTGCGGATTCTGGCGCTGAACCTGATGCCCACTAAAATCGCCACCGAGACCCAGCTGGCCCGACTGCTGGCCAACAGCCCCGTTCAGGTGGAGCTGACGCTGCTGCACACCGCCAGCCATGCTGCCACCCATGTGGCGGGCGAGCATCTTTCCGCCTTTTACAAGACCTTCGACGAGGTGAAGGACCAGCGCTTCGACGGTATGATTATCACCGGCGCGCCGGTGGAGAAGCTGCCCTTTGAAGAGGTGGACTACTGGCCCGAGCTGTGCCGCATCATGGAATTTTCCAAAACCAATGTGTACTCCACCCTGCATGTGTGCTGGGGTGCGCAGGCGGCGCTGTATTATCACTTCGGCATCCAGAAGGAGCTTTTGCCCCAAAAGATGTTCGGTATCTTCCCCCATCGGGTGATGCGGCCCTCCAACCCGCTGGTGCGGGGCTTTGATGAGGTGTTCTTTGCCCCCCACTCCCGGCACACCGGGGTGCGGCGGGACCAGATCGAGGCCTGCGGCGCGCTGCGCATTCTGGCGGAAAGCGACGAGGCGGGCGTGTATCTGATGAGCACCGAGTCCGGCCGTCAGATCTTCGTGACCGGACATCCGGAATACGAGAAATACACCCTGGACGCGGAATACCGCCGGGATGTGGACAAGGGCCTGCCCATCCAGCCGCCCAAAAACTACTACCCGGACGACGACCCCACAAAGGAGCCGGTTTACCGCTGGCGTGCCCACGCCTTTCTGCTCTACACCAACTGGCTGAACTACTATGTGTATCAGGATACTCCCTACGACCTGACCCAGCTGGCCCGGGTGGAGGAGAACTGACACCTTCCCGCCGAAAAACAACAAAAAACCGCCCGACGGAACGCTTCCGGCGGGCGGTTTCGTTGCTGCATGGAACGATCAGGCGGCGATCAGGCCACGGTGGCGTTCTCCATTACGAAGTTGTAGCCGTTGTCGATGCGCAGCTTATGCAGGGGATAGGCGGTGCCGCCGTAGGTCTCCAGGGCGGTGTCGTAGTTGTCGCCGAACACATCCTTCAGGTCCTGATCGGTGGGCTGCAGACCCTCGGCATCCGCAATGGCCTCGAAGATCATCTGCAGCTTGATCTGGTCGGTGTACTGGGTCTTGAAAGCCTCGCGGAAGGCGTCCAGATCCTCGTAGCCGTACATCATCAGCAGGTATTCCACGGGCAGGCCGTTGGCGGCAGCGGTGTTGTTCAGGTTGGCCTCCTCCTGCTCCAGCAGGGTGTTGGTGATCACCTCGGGAACCTCCTTCACCTCGGCGTTCTCCAGCAGGTAGTTCTGCAGGTACTGGGACTTGTTGTACTCGGTCAGGGTCTTGGTGATCTCTTCGTTGGCCTGAGCAGCGGTGGTCCAGCCGTACTGGCTCTGCAGGTTCTCAGCCACGAAGGCGTCGTTGAACTCGGGGTAGATGGGGTCGCCCTCGATGTAGTTGATGGTGGTCTTGAACACGGCTTCCTTGCCGGCCAGCACCATGGTGTTGCCGTCGGCGTCGGTGGAGTCGTTGTAATCCTCAGGGAAGGTAACCACCACGTCGAAGGTCTCGCCGGGCTTGTGACCGATGATCTGGGTCAGGAAGTCATCCACGTAAGCGGTGGAACCGGCGGTTACGGTGGTGCCGGCGCCATTGGTGTTGCCGCCGGTGAACTCCACGCCGTCCACGCTGCCCACGTAGTCGATGTTCACCTGATCGCCGTCCTCAACGGCACGGTCGGTGATCTCGGTGGGGGTGGCGTACTGCTCCACGAAGGTCTGACGCTGGCTCTCCAGGTCCTCCTCGGTGGGGTTGACCTCATCGGCGGGGATGGAGATGTTCTTGTAGTCGGGCAGGGTCACGTAATCGGTCAGATTTACGTCGGCCCACTTGCCGTCCTCGGTCAGGTTCTTGGAGAAGTCGATCTCCACCTGGGAAGCGGCGCTGACGGAAGAAGAGTCGGACGCAGCGGAAGTGCTGGTGCTGCCGGAAGAAGCGGTGCCGCCGCAGGCGACAAGACCGGCGGCCATGGAAACAGCCAGGGCCAGCGCGGCCAAACGGATCATTGCATGTTTCAAAGGGATTTCCTCCTAATTCCAGGGGGGAGAAAAGACCTCCCCCTTGATATTGTTTTTTGCCACAGAATAGTTCTATTATACACCAACCAAGGGCGAAGGGCCAGTGGTTGAAGCAAAATTTACACATCTGTATTATTATACCATTTGTAATATCTGCAAGAGAAAAAACGAAAATTGCTTTTTTATGATAAATTGTTAAAATGTGCTTGACAAACCGGCGGGCCTGTGGTTTAATGAGCCTAAACCGATGAGGCGGAGATAAAACTGCACAGCGCACTTCCAGAGAGTCCGGGTTGCTGGGAACCGGGCAGAGAGCGGGGCAGGGGGCCGAAAGGCCTGAAATGGACCGCCGAGGGCAGGGCGAACAGAGCGCGAGCGCTTTCAGTAGTCTGGGCCGGGTACCTCCCGTTACAGAGGCAGGGCGTGTTGGCGCCCGGTGAGGTGGCTTCCGTTTTTGGGGAAGCAAGCAAGGTGGCACCGCAAGTTTTGAAGAAATTCAGGACCTGTCCTTGCTCATGGCATCGCCATGGGCAAAGGCAGGTCCTTTTGTTTTTGCCCGGCGAGTACACCGAACGATGCACCAAAGGAGGGCACACGCATGAAACGCTATGCCGAAGACAACCGGTTTTCCACACGATGGCGGGCAGGATGTTGAAAAGAGTACGCCGACCCACCCATGACCACACAACGAAAGGAAGACCGATGATGAAAACCATGAAAACCAGACTGACCGCCCTGTTTGCCGCCGCTGCCATGGCCCTGAGCCTTGCGGGCTGCGGCTCCGCCGCCTCTTCCACTGCTTCTGCCGCCTCCGGCAGCGGCCAGAGTGCGGACTACACCGTGGGCATTCTGCAGTACACCAGCCATTCCAGCCTGGACGAGATCGCCGCGGCCATCCAATCCGAGCTGGAGCAGCAGGCGCAGGCCGCCGGCGTGACCATTAACGTGGAGCTGAAGAACGGCCAGGGCGACGCGGCCACCATCAAGGATATCTGCACAATGTTCGTGTCGGATAAGGTTGACCTGATCATCCCCATCGCCACCCCGGCCGCAACCGTTGCCGCCGCGGCGGTGCAGGGCACCGACATCCCGCTGGTGTACAGCGCCGTCACCGATCCGGTGACGGCCCAGCTGGCCAAGAGCATGGAGGCCCCCGGTGAGAATATGACCGGCACCTCCGATTACATCGACACCGCCAAGATTCTGGATCTGGTGCTGGCCAACGACCCGGACACCAAGACCATCGGCCTTGTCTATAACCTGGGCGAGAGCAACAGCGCCGCCACCATCGAGGCCCTGCGCCCGGTGCTGGAGGAGAAGGGCATTCAGGCGGTGGAGAGCACCGTTACCACCCCCGGCGAGGTGCAGATGGCCGCTCAGAACCTGGTGAGCAAGGGCGTGGACGCCATCTTCGTGCCCATCGACAACACGGTGGCCAGCGCCATGAGCGTGCTGGCGGATGAGGCCATCAAGGGCGGCGTGCCGGTTTACACCGCAGCGGACAGTCTGGTGCGGGACGGCGGTCTGGCCACCACCGGCGTCAACTACACCAAGCTGGGCGAGCTGACCGCCCAGATGGCCGTGCAGGTGCTGCAGGGCGAGGACCCGGCCACCATGCCGGTGCAGGTGCTGAACGATGGCATCGTGACCGTGAACACCACCACCGCCGCCGCCCTGGGCATCGACCCCAATGTGTTCGATCTGTCCGGCGAGGGTTACGTGAGCGTGGAATAAAACCGGGAGCATCAGCGCCCGCCGCAGCCTGCGGCGGGCCATCCGTGTGTTGAAAAGGAGAAGTGAGTTTATGAGCATCATGCTGCTGCAGGGAGCGGTGGAGCAGGGCTTCATCTACGCCCTGGTCGCTCTGGCGCTGTATCTGTCCTACCGGACGCTGGACATCGCCGACCTGACCACCGACGGTACCTTTGTGCTGGGCTGTGCGGTGAGCGCGTCGCTGGCCAGTCTGGGCCAGCCGGTGCTGGGTCTGGTGGGCGGCTTCGGCGCGGGCCTTCTGGCGGGCTTTGTCACCGCCTTTCTGCATACCCGGCTCAAGATCCAGGCGATTCTGGCGGGCATTATCACCATGACCGGCCTGTACACCGTGAACCTGTGGGCCATGGGCGGCCGGGCCGACCTGCCGCTTCTAAAGGTGGACACCATCTTCACCTACACCCAGAGCTTTCTGGGCGAAAGCTACGGCAAGCTGATCACCGTGGCCCTCATCACCTGTGTGGTGGGCGTGCTGCTGGCGCTCTTTTTAAAGACCCAGCTGGGCCTTTCCATCCGGGCCACCGGCGACAACCGGGATATGGTCTCCGCTTCCTCCATTGACCCCTCCTTCACCATCACCGTGGGCCTGTGCCTGGCCAACGGCCTCACCGCTCTGGCGGGCGGCGTGCTGGCCCAGTACCAGATGTCCAGCAACCTGAGCCTGGGCACCGGCGTGGTGGTCATCGGTCTGGCCAGCCTCATCATCGGTGAGGTGGTGGTGCGACGGGGCGGCGTGGGCCGCTGCATCGCCGGAGCCATCGTGGGCTCGGTGATCTACCGGGTGCTGATGGTGTTCGCGCTGCGGGCCAGCGCCAACCCCGCCAACCTGAAGCTGATCAGCGCGGTGATCGTGGCGGTGGCCATCGGCTGGCCCGCGCTGGCGGACCGGCTGCGGCTGGAAAAGCGCAAAGCTGCCGCAAAACAGAAAGGGGGCCGTTGAGATGCTGTATCTGGAAAATCTGAGCAAGACCTTCGCGCCCGGTACCGTGAACGAAAAACACGCGTTGAACGGGCTGAGCCTGCATCTGGAGCCGGGGGACTTCGCTGCCATTGTGGGGTCCAATGGCGCGGGCAAGAGCACCCTGTTCGGCGCCATCGCGGGCAGCTTCTTCACCGACAGCGGCCGCATTGTGCTGGACGGCAGGGACATCACCTTTGAAAAGGAGCACCGGCGCAGCCGCCAGATCGGCCGCCTGTTCCAGGACCCGCTGCGGGGCACCGCACCCCGCATGACCATTGAGGAGAACCTGGCCCTGGCCTATCTGCGGGCCAGCGGCAAGGGGGCCAGCTTCGGCCGCATCGGCAAGGCCGAGCGGGCTCTGTTCCGGGAAAAGCTGGCCGGTCTGGGCCTGGGTCTGGAGGACCGGCTGAGTCAGCCGGTGGGCCTGCTCAGCGGCGGCCAGCGACAGGCGCTGACCCTGCTCATGGCCACGCTGGTCACCCCCAAGCTTTTGCTGCTGGATGAGCACACCGCCGCGCTGGACCCGGCCACCGCCGACAAGGTGTTGGAGCTGACCCGGCGCATCGTGGCGGAAAACAGGATCACCTGCCTGATGATCACCCACAACATGCAAAGCGCTCTGGAGCTGGGCAACCGCACCCTGATGATGGATTCCGGCCGCATCGTGCTGGACCTGAAGGGAGAGCAGCGGGCCGGGCTTTCGGTGGAGGACCTGCTGCGCCTGTTCCGGGAGAACGCGGGCAAGCAGCTGGACGACGACCGCATCCTGCTTTCCGGCGAATAACCTCCAGGGTGGCCTTGACGGAATCGCCGAAGCCGGAGGAGTAGACCACCGAGCCGTCCTTCAGCATCCACATGGCCTCCACGCCCTCCAGGCTTTCCACCAGGGCCTGGCCGTCTTCCAGAGTCAGGCAGAACAGGCCAGTGGACAAGCAGTCGCCCAGGCCGGAGTCCGGCACCAGCACCGCCACGGCGGAGAAGTGATCCGCGGGCATCAGGGTGTCCGGGTCGATGATGTGGTTGTAGCGCTCGCCGTCCACCTCGTAAAAACGCTGGTAGTCGCCGCTGGTCACCAGGGCCATGTCCTCCATGTAAACGGAGACCAGATAAGGCGCGTCGTTCACCACCTGACCGGCCATGTCCGCCGAGGCCCAGGGGTCCTGGATGCCGGCGGTCCACTGGGTGCCGTCCGGCTTGTGGCCGATGGTGCGCACGTTGCCGCCCACGCTCAGAATGGCGCTGGCCAGGCCCCGCTCCTCGGCGGCCCGGGCCACCATCTCCACCGCGTAGCCCTTGCCCACGCTGCCCACGTCCAGCTGAAGCTGGTCATCGGCAAAGTAGACGGTACCGGCTTCCTCGTCCAGCACCAGGTCGTCGATGCTGCAATGCTCGCTGGCGGCAGTCAACTCCTCCATGGGGGGCAGCTGGGCGCTGTCCGGATCGTTCAGGCCTGCTTCCCGGTAGTCGTGCCAGATGCTCAGCACTGCGCCGAAGGCCACATTCATCTGGCCGCTGGTGGTCTTGTACATTTCCTTGGATTCCACCAGCAGGTCCATGATCCGCTCATCCACCGCCACCGGGCCCTGGGCCGCGCTGTGGTTCAGGTCGTACAGGTTGGTCACGCCCTCATAGTGGTTGTAGATGTCGTACAGCTGGTGGTACTCGGCCAGATCCTGATGCAAAGCGTCCATCTGCCGGTCCCATTCCTCCTCGCTGGGCGCGTAACCGATCACGGTGGTCACGGTGTCGAACACATCATACCAGCTGGCCGTGTATTTCTCCCATCCGGCCATGGCCGGGTCGGCGCTGGCCGAGGAAGCCTGAGAGGCGGAAGCGGACGTGGAAGCGGGGCTGCCGCAGCCGGCCAGCGAAGCGGCCAGCAGCACAGCGGCGCATCCCGCGCAGAGAAGACGTTTTACCATAGCAACAAAAGATCCTCCGTGTGAAGACTCAGGCCGCGCCAGCAGGGCGGGCCCGGAATGAATAACAGAAAACGGCCAGACCGCCGGGGCCTGGCCGTTTTTTCATTTTAACAGATCACGCCGTGATGCGCAAGTTGCTGATCAGGCCAGAGCCTTAGC